>JAFZRB010000329.1 GCA_017620115.1 Clostridia bacterium
ATATGCTCAGGATGGGCATGCTCCTGCTGGGGCGCGGCCGCTGGAAGAACCAGCAGCTCGTTTCGCCCGAATACATCGCCGAGGCGCAGAAAAAGCACATCGAAAACCGCAGCGGCGATCCGGCGCAGGATCCCAACTGGGCGGCGGGCTACTGCTACCAGATGTGGCGCTGCTGTTTCGACGCCTATCGCGCCGACGGCATGGGCGGCCAGTTCATCGTGGTGATGCCGCGCCAGGAGATGATCATGGTGTTCACCAGCGCGCTGGGCGGCGACAAGCCCATCGGCTATCCGCTGTGGCTCATCGAGCGCAAGCTGCTGCCCGGCGTGTTCGATCTGCCGCAGGTTTACGGCGTGGACGCGGCCGAATCCCTCGCGAAGCTGGCCGCTCAGCTGAGCGCGCCGCAGGCGCGGCCCATGCCGGAAGGCGCGAAGGCGTTCCCCTTCGGCAGGCGGATTGGCTTCGGGCCGGAAGGCGCGGCGCTGTTCGACTCTGGCGCGGGCCTGAAGCTGATGTCGCTCACCGTGGATGATGCCAAAGCCCGCATCGAGATGAACGCGGGCGTTGTGGAAGCGGAGTACGCCTGGGGCGCGCCTAAGATCAACGCCGCGCCGCAGATCGCCCTCGGAGGCTGGGCGCGCGAGGCCGTCATTTCCGGGCAGGCCGACTGGGACGGAGAAAAGGGCCTGAGGCTGTCCGTGCGCTACCTCGGCGAGCCGCTGACCATCCGCTTCGACGTGAAGACAGACGGCGGCGCGGCCCATGTGCGCGTGATGGCCACGCTGGGCGGCGTATGCCGCGTCGAGGGCCGTGTGGAATGATTGAGATGAAGCGCCTGTTCTTCGGCCTCGCGCCGAACGAGGAAGCGCGCGCGGCGCTGTCCGCGGCGGCCGCACAGCTGCAATGCGAAAAAGGCCGCCTGCACGAGAGCGGCAACTACCACCTCACGCTGGTCTTCCTGGGCATGACGCCGGCGGAGGCCGTGCCGCAGCTGCTGCGGCTGGCCCGACTGGCGATGCGCGAGCCGTTTGAGCTGACGCTGTCCGGCGAGATGAACGCCTTCAAGGATGGAACCGTTCCCTGGGCGGCGATCGACCCCTGCCCGGCGCTGTTCGCGCTGCGCGGCCGTCTGAGCGCGATGCTGCGGGAAAATGGCTTTCCGGGCGGCGACGAGTCCTTCACGCCGCATATCACCATAGGCCGGGGCGTCAGACTGGCTGCGCCCGCCCCGTCGATCAGGCGCGTTTCGTTTCCCGTGACGCGCGTGACGCTGTATGAAAGCCTGCGGATGGACGACCGGCTGGTTTACCGGCCGCTGAACCCGTCCGAAACGCCATGAAGGAGGCGGCCGCTTGCTGACGCTTGAAACGATTCGCGGCATGGCGCTGGCGCTGGGCTTCGAGCGCGTCGCGGCGACGGACGCCTCGCCCACCGGCGCGCCGCCGCCCGACGCGCATCCGCAGGCGCTTTCGCTGGAGGCCGACCCGCGGCGCATCCTGCCGGCCGCCCGATCGGTGCTGCTGCTGGCAATGCCGTACGCGCCGTACTGGCCGAGGCCCGGCGAAGCGGCGGTGGACGCCTACTACGTGGCGAACAATCGCGCCCATGAAAACGCGCGCCGCCTGGCGGAGGAGATCTCCGCGACGGGCGCGCAGGCCGTGATGACCTCCTCGCTGCGCGTAAAGCCGCTGGCTGTGCGCGCCGGACTGGGGCGCATGGGCCGCAACGGACTGGTCGCCGTGGGCGGCTTCGGCTCGCGTGTATCGCTTCAGACGATCGTGACCGACCTGCCGCTGCCCGCCTCGCGCGAGGACGGCGGGGCGCTGGACGCGCGCTGCGATCACTGCCACCTGTGCGAGCAGGCCTGCCCCACGCAAGCGCTGCGGGGCGACGGCACGATGGATATCGGCCGCTGCGTGCGGGCGCAGCCGGAAAACCGGCCGCTTCCGGAGGCCATGCGTTCCATGACGGGAGGCAGCCTCCTGGGCTGCGATATCTGCCAGCGCTGCTGCCCGCGAAACGCCCTCGTGCGGGAGGCGGAAAAGCCGCCCGCGCTCGCCGGGGCGCTCGATTTGAAGCGCCTGCTGAGCGGCGATTACAAGGCGCTGATTCCCTGGCTGGGCAGGAACAACGCGCGGAAGCTGCGGCTCCTGAACCGCGCCGCGCTGGCCGCCGCCAACGGAGGCCGGAAGGATCTGCTGCCAGAGCTGGAAGCCCTGCGCGGCGAGCCCGAGCCGCTGGGCGAGCACGCCGCCTGGAGCGCGGAAACGCTGAAACACGGTGATCATCGGGAAATCCCGGATGCCGGCGCCGCGCGCCGCTCCGATTGACAATCCGTCTTACAAAAGGGAAGGAAGGATTTGCGAATGTCCAATCAAAAGAAGCTGAGCCGGAGAACGCGGAGAGCCAGGTTCTATCTGGTGGCCGTGCTGCTGCTGATCGCGCTGGTGCTTGGTCTGTGGATCCTCGTGCTGGACGACGACGCGCCGTTCAACAGCCGCCTGAACCGCGACGCCGCCATAACCGCGACGCCGCTGCCCGATGCCGACGCGACGCCGTCCGAATCGACGGAGCCCGCGGACGCGAACGAACCCGATTCCGCCAACGCGTCCGCCGCAACGCCCGAGCCCACGGCGAAGCCCACACCGACGTCCGAGCCGCTGCCCACGCCGACGCCCGCGGACACAGCGGGAGCCACGGCACTCTCCGAAACGACGGACGCGCCCGAAACGACAGACACGCCCGCGCCGACGGCGACGCAGAAGCCCACACCCGAACCGACGCCCGAACCGACGCCGGAGCCCACGGCAACGCCGACGCCCGAGCCTGAAATGGCACGCGTGACGCTGACAAGCAACACGGGCAAGCTGAACCTGCGCGCTGAGCCCAACACGAACAGCGCGATCCTGGCCGAGCTGCCGCACGGCAAGCTGGTGCGCGTGATCAGCCGTGAAAACGGCTGGGCGAACATCGAGGCGGACGACAAGACGGGCTATGTGCGCGAGGACTATCTGGCGAAAACCACCGCCGCCGACCTGGTCGATCTGCCCTACTACATCGAAGTGGACCGCGGCATGCAGGTGGTGCGCGTCTATACGCTGGGCGAGGACGGCACATATTCCATCCTGGCGCGCGAGATGATCTGCTCGACCGACACCTTCGAGCGCAAGCCCCCGAACGGCACCTACGTCATGAACGGCGAAAAGATACGCTGGCTCATCACGCTCACGCAGGGCTCCTACGCGCAGTACGCCACGCGCATCACCGGCCACATCCTGTTCCACTCGCTGCCGTACTCCGATCTCGAAGCGGATACGATGAAGGCGGCGGACTACGCGCTCCTGGGCACCAACGCCTCCATCGGCTGCGTGCGCCTGCTGTGCGCCGACGCGAAGTGGATCTACGACAACGTGCCCGCGGGCACGGTCGTGCGCTACATGAGCTCCGAGCGCGACGAAGCGAAGCTGGCCGAGCTGGCCCCGCCGCCGCTGGTGAGCGGCAACTGGGATCCCACCGACAACCGCGCGGACAACCCGGACTACAGCTCCGAATACGAGGATGCCCATCCCGCCGCGACGCCCGTGCCCGGCGTGACCCCCGCCCCCACCGCGCCCTGGACGCCGGATACCTATACCTGATACCGCCGCATAAAGCGGGCCGGACGGAGAAAAACCGTCCGGCCTTTTTTTGCGCCGTATCCGCGCGGGCTCCGGTTAGTCATGGTTAATTGTTGATTAAATATGCCTGAAACCGCCGGGTTTTGAGTTCGCCCGCCTTGACAAAGCACATTAGTAAGTATATACTAACCTTCGCAAGGAAGGCATGACTAACTGTTGCCCGGATTGAACTCGGTTGGCCATGCCGGTTCATTCCCCCGCATAGCTTTCAGTACGGGGCTTTACAGAAAGAGAATCCGGTGAAAGGAAAGTGACGTTTATGACGCTGAAGGAACTGAAGGCCGGCCAGAGCGCGGTCATCCGCACGGTTGGCGGCGAAGGCGCTCTCAGGCAGCATTTCCTGGATATGGGCGTTATTCCCGGAGCGACGGTCACGCTGATCAAGCTGGCGCCCATGGGCGATCCCATGGAGCTGCGCATCCACGGCTACGAGCTGACGCTGCGCCTGGCGGACGCCGAAAAGATCGGGGTCGAGCCCGCGCGCGCGGCGGAAAAGGCGGAATTGCGCGAAAGACCGGCGAAGAAAACCGAGCATCCCGGCCTGGGCGAGGAGGGGCGCTTCCATCCCAGGGGCAGCGGCAACCCGCTGCCGGACGGCGAAACGCTCACCTTCGCGCTGGTGGGCAACCAGAACAGCGGCAAAACGACGCTCTTCAACCAACTGACCGGCTCAAATCAGCATGTGGGCAATTTCCCCGGCGTCACCGTCGACCGCAAGGACGGCGTCATCCGCGGCCAGAAGAACACCCTCATCACAGACCTGCCGGGCATCTACTCCATGTCGCCTTATTCGAGCGAGGAGCTGGTGTCGCGCAACTTCGTCCTCAACGAGAAGCCGAAGGCCATCATCAACATCGTGGACGCCACCAGCATCGAGCGCAGCCTGTATCTCACCATGCAGCTGCTGGAGATGAACGTGCCCATGGTCGTGGCCCTCAACATGATGGACGAGTTGACCGGCAACGGCGGCACGGTGGATATCAACGCCATGGAAGCCATGCTGGGCGTGCCCGTGATGCCCATCTCGGCGGCGAAGAACCAGGGCGTGGCCGAACTGGCCGAACACGCGGTGCACATCGCGAAATACCAGGAACGGCCGCTCCGCCAGGATTTCTGCGCCATAGACGAAAATGGCGGCACGGTGCACCAGTGCCTGCACGCCATCGTCCACCTCATTCAGGATCACGCCGCGCGGGCGAATCTTCCGGTGCGCTTCGCGGCCAGCAAGGTGATCGAGGGCGACCAGCTGATTCTGAGCCAGCTCGACCTGGACGAGAACGAGCGGGACGGCCTGGAGCACATCGTCTCTCAAATGGAAAAAGAGCGCGGCATGGATCGCAGCGCCGCCATCGCGGACATGCGCTTTTCCTTCATCAGGAAGGTCTGCGACGCCTGCGTCGTCAAGCCCAGGGTGAGCAAAGAACACGTGCGCAGCCAGAAGATCGACCAGATCCTCACCGGCCGCTGGACGGCGCTGCCGGTGTTCGTGGGCATCATGGCGCTGGTTTTCCTGCTCACGTTCAACGTCATCGGCGCGTGGCTGCAGGATCTGCTGGCCGGCGGCATCGAGTGGCTCACCGGCGTGGCGGACGAGGCGCTCACGGCGGGCGGCGTGAACGAGGTGATTCATGGGCTGATCATCGACGGCATTTTCGAGGGCGTGGGCAGCGTGCTGAGCTTCCTGCCGGTCATCGTGACGCTGTTCTTCTTCCTGTCCCTCCTGGAGGACAGCGGCTACATCGCGCGCGTGGCTTTCGTGATGGATAAGCTGCTGAGGAAGATCGGCCTCTCCGGGCGCAGCATCGTGCCCATGCTGATCGGCTTCGGCTGCACCGTGCCCGCCGTGATGGCCACGCGCACGCTGCCCAGCGACCGCGACCGCAAGATGACCATACTGCTCACTCCCTTCATGAGTTGCACGGCCAAACTGCCCATCTACTCCTTCTTCGTGAGCGCGTTCTTCCCCGGCAGGGGCGGCCTCATCATGACCGGGCTGTATGTGCTGGGCATCTGCGCGGGCATCCTGGCGGCGTTCCTGTCCAAGAAGACTTTGTTCAAGGGCGAGGCGGTGCCCTTCGTGATGGAGCTGCCCAATTACCGCATGCCCAGCCCGCGCTCCGTGCTGCAGCTGCTCTGGGAAAAATCGAAGGATTTCCTGCAGAAGGCGTTCTCCGTGATCCTGATTGCGACGGTGGTCGTGTGGTTCCTGCAGAGCTTCAGCCCGCATTTCAACCTGGTTGAGGATTCCCAGCATAGCATGCTGGCCTCCATCGCGAGCTTCTTCGTGCCCCTGTTCAGGCCGCTGGGCCTGGGCGACTGGCGCATCTGCACATCTCTCATCAGCGGCTTCATGGCCAAGGAGAGCGTGGTGTCCGTGATGGAGGTGCTGTTCGGCGGCGAAGGCGGCGTGACCGCGGCGCTGACATCGCTCGGCGCGGCCTCAATGCTGGTGTTCAGCCTGCTGTACACCCCCTGCGTGGCGGCCGTGGCGGCCGTGAAGCGCGAGATGGGCAGGCGCTGGGCCTTCGGCATGGTGGTCTGGCAGTGCGCCATCGCCTGGGCGGCGGCGCTCGTCGTGCGGCTGATCGGACTGCTGTTCGGCATGGCATAAAGGAGATGATCTCATGAATGCGCTGGATATCGCGCTTTTGATCGCCGTCGCGCTGGCGCTGGGTGCGGCCGTGCGCGTCGCGTCGCGCGCGAAGAAAAAGACCGGCAGCTGCTGCGGCAACTGCTCGGCGTGCGCCCGCGCCTGCAGCGGAGGGCGGAAGTCATGAGCGGCGCGAACATCGCGCTCACAGCGGCGCTCGCCGTAGTCGTCGGCTTCGCGGCATGGCGCACGGCGATGAAGCTCCGCAAGGGCGGCGGGTGCTGCGGCGAACGCGAGGCAGCCGTGAAGCGGAATCGCGCGTCTCGGCCTGCCGGTCGCTTCGACCATGAGCTCACGCTGACCATCGGCGGCATGACGTGCGAAAACTGCGCGCGACGCGTGGAGAACGCGCTGAACGGCGTGCGGGGCGTCCGCGCCAGCGTGCGGCTGGACACGCGCACCGCGCGCGTGCGCTGC
>JAFZRB010000330.1 GCA_017620115.1 Clostridia bacterium
CCGCCAGAGCGATAAAACGGTTTGTCTTCAGACACAATGGCCAGCAGCTCCTCCGGAGAATAGCTGGTCCCGGCCAGTCGTCGCGCGTTCGACAGGCAGGATCCCCCTTTTTGCGCAAAGGATAGAAAATCGTTCCCGCATCGTCCGCACCGTGCGCACTTTTCAGGCCAATACAAAACCTGCGGTTCCGGACGAATCCCCTCGGGATTGTGGCACCATGCGCAGCGCAGGTTACAGCCCTTGAAAAACACCGCGGTGCGCAGCCCGGGTCCGTCCACAAACGACGAACGCTGGATGTCGAAAATCGTCGCCCTGTTCCGCATCAGTACAGAGTCCTTTCCATGATGTGCTTTTGCGTCACCTTGTCCAAATCGATAAACCGCGCGGAGTAACCGCTTACCCGCACAATCAGGTTCCCGTAAAGGTCAGGCCGCTCCAATGCGCGCTCCAGATCGCCGCGCGAGAAGCAATTCACATTCAGTTGCAGACCGCCCAGGTCAAAATAGGTTTCAAACAGGGCTCGAATCTTTTCCGGATCATGGCAGACGGTCTGGCGGGAAAGGTTCAGGTTTGTAACCACGCCGCCGTTTTCCGGTCTGGTTTTGGCGGCGGACAAGAGCAGCGCAGCCAGGCCCTTTTTGTCCGCGCCGGGCATGGCGGAATTTCCCACGGCCATCGGCTCGCCGCATTTTCGCCCGTCGGCGCTGGCGGCCACCCTCGGCCCGATCGTGATGCCGCCCGGATTGACATTGGCGACCGTATAGTAATGGAGCCCCGCTGCACGGCCGATTTCGTCCGCGGTCCTGTTGATAAAATCCTCAAGCCGCGTCTTGATCCCGTCGACCCACGCGCAGTTGTTGCCGAATTTATCAACCTCCAGGAAGCGCCGCCTGTCTTCCTCGTGTCCTTCGTAATTGGCGTCAAGCAGAGTGACCACTTCTTCTAACGTATAGGCATGCTCTTCGTACACCAGTTTTTTGATGGCTGCCAGACTGTCCACTGTGTTGGTAAGGCCAAACCCCTCGACATTGGCGCCGAAATACCGTATGCCTCCATCCAGCAGAGGCAGGCCGCGTTCAATACAGTCGTTCAGAAGGAGGCTCTGCATCACGCAGGCGACCTCGCGGACGCTCCTTTCCCGGTTCCATAGATGTACCTTGACGTCGCGTTCAAATGCGGCGCGGATCTGGCGGCAGAGCGCCGCCTCCAGCTTTTCATAGGTGTCGAAGTCGGAAAGCGCGCCGGTATCGATGCCTATCATTACGCCGTCCGCTCCGTCGCGGCCCCGGTGGAGCGTGGCCTCAAGCGCCTTTAAAAACCGCATTGTGGAATTGGGCGAACCGGTGCTGTCTCCGATCAGAAGTATTTCTCCGCATCCCAACGGCTCATATCGGAGAGCCTCCTCATAAGGAACGTGCATGATGCGGGCGCATGCCTGAACATAGACATCGTCGTTATACAGCGTCGGGTAAATACAGCCCTCTCCGATCGATTGTATGGC
Organism: Clostridia bacterium; assembly: GCA_017620115.1. Lineage (GTDB taxonomy): Bacteria > Bacillota > Clostridia > Christensenellales > Aristaeellaceae > Firm-10. The sequence goes on from JAFZRB010000330.1 coordinate 1,502, forward strand.
GCTTGAGAGTAATCGTGGATCCTGTTCCCTGCTCCAGCGCAGCGTGAGAACCGGCATGACGTCGCTCCCGTCGGTGCATTGGGCGTGACGCCGGCGCGTCGCTTCGATGGCGGCAAGCGCGAAAACATTCGCGTTTTTTTCATTTCGCCGGCCTGTTCCGCCAATCAGCACCCGGCTGTTATAGGGATTCCCTCCCATGGACAGCGCTTTCCACAGAGCCATAATGAGGGCGACCGCGGAATCCTGCGTCAGGCGGCCCGCCGCCAGGTCCGCAGCCAGCAGGTCGCCGAAGTATTCGTCCATGCGTCCATAATCCTGAACGCCGGCCAGCCGGGCGTGAACATACATCAGCTGCATGCCCTCGCGCAGCGTGCGCGGCGGGACGCTCTGAATGTTCTTCAGTCCTTCGGCGCATTCAAGAAGGGAAGCGCGGCGGCCCTTGTCCTTCGCGTTTTCAGCAAGATCAAGTGCCTGGCGGCGGTAGTATTCACATGTGTCGGCAATGATATCCACGCTCATGAGCAGCGCGTCATAGAAGTTCTTCCGGTCATCGCGCTGGCAGCGCCTGATTTCATCGCGCAAGCCGTCCAGTCCCAGCCGCATAAGCCTGTCATAGTCGGGCGTGACGCCTGCCACACGGGAATCAAAGCTGCCGGAGATGAAACCCGCGCCCAGCGGCCGCGTTCCGTCTCCCTTGCGCAGGTAGCCGTCGGAATCCAGTCCGGTTCCGGCGGGAAACAGATAGTCGTGCACGTCCTTCGGCGCTTCGTCCATGATTTTGCGGAAAGTCGTTTCCTCTTTCCAGAAATCCCAGAATGACGCCGCTTCCGGGTGTTCGGCGACGAGGCGGGCAAATGCGCCCCGGTCGACGGAATAACCCAGTTGATTGAGCCGCTGGGTGCCGAAGAAAAAAGGAATATGATTCATCGTCCAGTGATTGCGGCAGCATGCGAAATCGTCTTCTTCCCGCATGGGAAGCAGCGCTGCGGGATAGACGCATTTCAATACCCGCGCTTCACGAAGCGCAGGATCTGTCGTTGAAAGGTACGCTTCATTGACATTTTTCATGATCTGCATCATATCCATGGCGAACACCTCCGCGAATTCAGACAACAAACAGACGCTGTTACTGCCGCATATCCGGGTTTCTTCCGGCTTTTTATCACCATTCGGTCACAGTATCTGTATTCTTCCTCAAAATCAAAAATCCTGTAAGGAGAAGGGACTCCTTGCAGGATTTTACGTTGTATATCCGATGTTTTTCAGCGCGAACGCGTTACAGCGTTACGATCGTTCCGCTCTCGTGAGATTTGTACTCGTTTTCCAGCAGTTCGGTCAGCGCAATGGCTTTGGTCATGTCCAGGAAGATGTCTGCGCCGTGTTCCACGCAGTCGATCCACTGGCGCAGCGGCGCGGGCCTGTCCGCGGGAAGCTGATCCATTTCCACGGTGCCATCCACACCAAGTTTCTTTGAACGGATGCGCACCTTGTTGCCGGTGATCGAAATGGAGCCTTCCGTGCCCTGGATCTCGATGGGCGAACGGGAAAACGGCGTCACAAAGCCCGTCTCCAGCACGGCGATGGCCATGTTGTCAAACTCAATAACCGCCACAGCGTTGTCTTCCCCCGACGGCGCGCAGGTGCTGTTGAAAATGGCGGCCACGCGGCTCGGTTTGCCGAGCAGGTACGCGGCCACGTAGTTGGGATGACAGCCCAGATCCATCATGGCACCGCCGCCGGTTTTGGTCATGTCGTACCAGTAATCCGGCAGCCATCCGCCGCTAGATCCGTCGTGCGCCGTACGCATGCGGAAATAGTTGACCCTGCCCAGCAGTCCGTCGTCGATTGCCTTTTTTGCGTACTCGATTGCGCCCTGGGACAGGGACGGATGGGAAATGACGAATTTTATGCCGCTCTCTTTCACGGCTTCGGCGATCTCACGACATTCGGCGACCGTCGGCGCCAGCGCCTTTTCAGTGAAGATGTGCTTCCCGGCCTTCGCGCACCGGATCAGAAGGTCCTTATGCTCGGTGGTGGGGGCGCAGCAGAGCACCGCGTCCACATCCCTGCGCGCCAGCATGGCGTCCAGATCCTTTTCATAATCCACGCCCAGCTTCTTTGCCATGGCGCTGCCCCGCGCTTCGTCGTCGTCCCAGACCACGGTGAGAGATGCGTCATTCTGGGCCATGATGAACTTTCCATATCCTTCGGCATGCACATGCCATGCACTCAGCAATGCGACATTCATATTTTACGCTCCTTCTTTTTTTCAGATTGGTCAGATTTCGGGAATGACGATATCCACTTCTTTGCCCAGCTTGGACGACCGATAAATGCCGTCGCATATAGCCTGGTTATACAGGATCTCCTCGCCGGGGATGGGCGCGGGCCGGCCATCGCGGATGGCATCGCAGAAATCCCGCACCTTCATAGCGAATATGTCTTTGGAATAAGCGCCGTTATAGGCGTCGAAATCATAGATGGGCTCGATCAGGCTGTCCGTATGGCTGCCTTCCAGATCGCGGAACAGGCGGACACGATTGGGCGTATTGATGTACTGCGGGCCGTTGAGGATCTTAATGCCGCCTTCGGTTCCCAGCCACAGCGTGTCGCCCAATGAGTCCGAATGCATGGCCCATGCCTGCCGGAACACGAATGTCACGCCTCCCTCGCAGCGCACAAACGCCACGGAGAAATCATCGACGTCAAACGTATCGGCGCCTCTCCAGTACTTGGGGTTCTTGCCGAAATAGTCGGTGGCGACGGCGGAAACAGTCAGGGGCTTTGGATATCCGATCGCGTGCATGCATTCGTCGATCGAATAGCATCCGATGTCGCCCAAACAGCCGAAGCCTGCCTTGTCCGCCTGGACAAACGTGCTGCCGGGGATACCCGTCCTGCGGCCGCCGCCGCTCTGGACGTAGTATACCTTGCCTATCGCGCCGGACTGAATGATACGGTCCACGTGCTGACGAAGGGGACTGTAGCGCGGCTGGAAGCCAATGGTGAGGATGCGATTATTCTTCTTCGCGGCCCGGACCATTTCCACGCCCTCCTGCAGCGTGAAGGACATGGGCTTTTCGCACTGCACGTGCAGTCCCGCGTTCAGCGCCATCACAGTCGGTCCGGCGTGCTGGGTGTTGTACGTACACACCGTTACGCCGTCCATCTCCAGTTCTTTGATCATTTCCTCCGCGCTCTCATACGCGCGGGCATCCGGCAGTTCCCACTTGTCCAGAAACGCCCTGGCCTTGCCGGGTACGATGTCCGCGCCGCCGACGATTTCCACATCGTCGAATGTCTTGTACGCCTTCATGTGGGCATGGGCGATGCCGCCCGTTCCGATAATACCGATGCGCAGTTTTCTTGCCACAGTTACCTCCTCCTTTACCTATTTCGCCGCATAAATGCGGTATATTGTTTAATTTCCATACGATTCAGATAATTCCTGCCGGCGTCAGGCGGGGCTGCTCGCTGCTTCAGTCGATGAAAGTAACCTCGTTGCCCTTCTGCGTCATCAGATGACGGGCTGGCTGTCCGCTTTCAGTGGCGGGATAGCCGACGACGAGCGCTCCGTAGACCCGTTCGTTTTCCTTTATCCCGAGTTCAGACAGGTAACGAACGATTTCCGGTTCCTCGTTCAGCCATTTCAGCTGGTTGATCCAGCAGCTGCCAAGATCAAGCGCGTTGGCGGCGACCATCATATTCTCAATCGCGCAGGCGCAGTCGGCCATGTTGTTGCCATAATCCCGTCGATTGGCGACGACGATCAGCACAGGCGCGTTATAGCAGAAGACATAACCGCCTTTCTTCGACGCGGCGATCGAATGTCTCAGGCTTGAATAGGTGTTTTCGTCGGCCTCCATTGCGGCGAAAGCCTTTTCAGTCATCCGGACAAGTTCTTTGAGAACTTCCCGGTTCCGGATCACCAGGAAATGATTGGTCTGATTGTTGCCGCCGCTTGGAGCCTGCCTGCCCGCATCAAGAATTCTGAAAAGCTTTTCCTGTTCGATCGGATCGGGTCTGTAGTTTCGGGTGCTTCGCCTCGTGAGGATGGCTTCCAACGCTTCCATGGGTGTTCGCCTGCCTTTCTGCTGTTTTATCGTTCAACGAATCTCCCGCGATTCATCGAGCACTTGGGCTTCCGTGTTCGCTTCCACAAACAGGGATATTTCCTCCATCAGACTGTCCGCCATGGCGCTGTGCGGCACGACGGCGGCTATGCCGATCACAATGATCTGATGGGCGTCCTGCTCATCGATCTCCGCTGCCGATACGTGATACCTGTTCTGCAGCTGCGCGATGAGGCTCCTGACGATCATTCTCTTCTCCTTCAGGCTGTGCACCCAGGGCGCATGCAGCCGGAAGGTCATAGCGGCGATGTTCATGCGCTTTCCTTTCCTTTTCATCTGTATGGTCGGCTTCGCGGCGGCGAGGATCAGCAGCGCAGGGAGAACCAGAAGACACCCGATGATCAGCGAAAACAATCCTCAAGGCCGCGCCGCAGTCCCCGTCCATTGACAGCGCCGGTGTGCCTGCCGTCCATCCAGACCCATTCACCATTCAGCATGACGCGATGTATCCCCCCGGCAGTGCGACCCGGATCAGAAAAGGTTCCGTTGTCGGTTACCGTTTCCGGGTCAAATACGGTTATGTCCGCCCACGAGCCTTCCCGCAGCGTTCCGCGTCCCGCGATGCCCATCTGAGCGGCCGGCAAACCGGTCATCTTGAAAACCGCCCACTCAATCGGCATCAGATGAAGTTCCCGGTTCAAACGGAGGAAACGCGCAAATGAGCCGGAAGAGCGGGGATGAGGCACGCCCACCATGCCGCGGGACAGCATGTCAACAGCCGTGCTGTCGGAAACGACAGCGACATCCCGACGCGCGGCGATTTTCAGAGCGTCCTCCCGGAGCATTGAAAAGTAACACCCACGGGCGCTCAGCCGGGACTGCAGCATCACCTGACGATACGCCTCAATGGGAGACACGTGCAGAACATCTGCTATTTCGCTCAGATACAGGCCGTCCCATTCAGGCACATATCCGCAGGTTGAGGAAACCAGCACGTGATCCGCGCCGATGGTCAGGTGCGCGTCCGCCTCTATTTCTGTTTTCGCCCGGGCGAAGAGCGCCGGGTCAGCCAATAAGGCAATCTGTTCATCCGGGGAGAGGCGGCGTACCCAACCGGGCAAACAGGTCCTGAGAGGCGTAGAAGACGCCAGGTACGGATACTGGTCAAAATCCAGACGAATGCCTTCCCGAATCAACCCGTCCGCCATCGCGAGCAGTTCGTCCGCCTTTCCCCAGTGTTTGGCGCTCATGATCTTGAAATGAGAGATGTGTACATGCGCGCCGCTTTCCCGGCCGATGCGTCCGACTTCCCTTACAGCGGAGAAGATATCATCCGCCTCGCTCCGCATGTGGATGGGTACGGCCGCGCCATACTCAGCGGCCACTTTTGCCAGGGAGATCAGCTCTTCCGTCGCGCTGTATACGCCGGGAACGTAGATCAGGCCGAGGGAAAGACCGAACGCGCCCGCTTCCAGTTCGCGCCGCAGCAGATCCTGCATATTCCTGAGCCCCAACGGAGTGGGCGAGGCGGCATTGGGATCGGCCATGCACATTGCCCGCAGGGCGCCGTGCCCGACAAATGTCCCCACATTGTTGGCGCAATGGCCGGTTATTTCCGAAAGAAAACCCGCAGTGTCCATTGCGTGAACTTCCGGCAGGCCGCCCCGGAAGTGCGCGTTCGCAGCCGCTTCCAGCTTGCGGTTATGATCCTGGGGCCGATGCGGCACAAAGGAATCGCCGCAATTTCCGCACAGCGAGCTGGTGACGCCCTGGTGTATATAGCTTTCAAACAGCGGAGCGCCGAAAGGAGAAAGATCAGAATGGGTATGTATGTCGATAAAACCGGGAGCTACGGCCTTGCCCGCGGCGTCATATCTGTCCGCCGAAGGCAATTCTTCTTCCGTGATGCGGGCGATTTTTCCGTCTGATACATACAGATTGGCCCGCCGCGGCGCTGCGCCGCTGCCGTCAATCAGTATTCCGTTCATCAATGCGTGTTGAAACATATGCAATCCTCCTCGCAGACAGCTTTCCGGCCGAGAGACATTCGTTTGACGCGTCGTTCATTTCCCTGTCGTTGCGATGACTGTAAGGCTTGCGGGAACCTGGGTTCTGATATGTCCTGACAGCGTATCATCAAGGCGGCGAGCGCAATCATGATATGTCCTTTTGATCTCCTGCTCAAAAAAAGACACTCCTTTGCGCCGTTTTCAAGCCAACTGACTATGTCGCTGCTTTCCAATCAAATTCTTCCCGATCCATATGTGTCCCGCTGCCCGGTCCTGAACGGCGAAAATAGATCCAGGAACGCAGGTTCCGATGTCATTATACCAGATAAAAAGCATAAAAGCCATACCTTTCCTGTCCACGAAACGGGATTCTGCGGCCCTGACTGTCCGCATGCCGGGATTTTTGCACCCTGCCAGCTGTCCATTTTCATGGGTACATTATCGCTGCCATTGGCTGGATTAAAACCAAGGACGGATATCATGCGATTCAGGGTAGCAGGAACCTTCTGACTATGATATAATAGGGCTATGAATAAGCGGAACATCATTCTCGCGACGCTGGCCTTTGCGGCCGTTATGAACACTATTCTTGGCGACAGCATGCTTTGAAGGGCCGGGCGGTGTGCCCGGCATGAAGGTATTCCATCACAAGCCTCCGGGAAAAAGAGGATATCACCTTTGACATCGTCCGTGCGGTATTATACAATGAAGTCGATGCGGAAACAGGCCGGCGGCGGTCTGACGGGAGGTTTAAGATCGTATGGGGCGCGAATTGTCAGTTCAGGTCAGGGCGGAAGAGCGGGCTTTTTCCGTCGCCGCCTTTGGCGAGGAATGGTTTGTCTGTCCTGCCTGCGTGTGTGTGGATGCGGACGGGGTGAAGGATCGCGACGATACGCACCTGAACCTGATGGAACGGTCTAGCGAGCCTATGGACGGGGGCGTGCGGTATGTCTGGCGCACCTGCTCAAACCTGTGGAAGATGAAAGAATATGTGCTCGAAGTACAGGCGGATTCAGCCCGTTTCTTCGTGCGCGTGGAGGGCAAAGGGAAGCTTGACGCGCTGCGTTTTTTTGGTGAGCGGGCGAAATACGAGGCGTCGGGCTATCTGCTTCCCGTGGCTGACCACGCGGACTACGAACGGAGCCTTCGCATGATCGACGAGCCGGGCCGCATCGGCCTGGGTTATTTCGCGCCGCCGTGCTATGTATATCCGTTCCGTATGCCGGAGGTATCCGGCTGGCTTGGCGTGGGGCTTGCGGCGCGAGCGGGGCAGTACAACTTCGACGAATTCCTCTATACGAACGACAGCCAAAACGCCTGCGGCTTTGAACTGCCGCTGAACGGGCAGACCGTGGTGGACGGGATGTGGGAAAGCCAGAGCCTCCTCTTCATCCCGGGCTGCGACGCCTTCGACGCGGTGCGAAACTACGCCCACTGGCACTACGACAGAGGCTGGTGCGTCCGGAAGAACCGTGATAACATCCCGGATTGGTGGAGGCGGCCCATCTTTTGCGGCTGGGGCGAACAGGGCTCCATGCAAAAGATGCGCGGAAGGCAGGCCGACTATGCGACGCAGCGTGACTATGTCTGGATGAGCGAAAAACTGGACGAATACGGCCTGCATCCCGGCTCGATCATCATCGACGACAAGTGGCAGCAATCATACGGCGCCGCGCTGCCTGATCCTGAAAAATGGCCGGACCTGCGCGCCTTCGCCGACGCTGAGCACGCCAAAGGACGGCGGGTGCTCCTGTGGTTCCGCTCGTGGTATCCGGAGGGGCTGAAGCAGGAAGAGTGCGTCGACTGGCTGTGCACGGCATGCGGGGCTGACCCGACGAGCGGAGCGTATCAGGCGCGGATGCGCGGCGTGATGCGCAAGCTGCTTTCCGACGCGGCCGGCTGTTTTAACTGCGATGGCTTCAAGATCGATTTCGCGAACTGTATGCCGCTGGGAAAGTACGTGACATGCCATGAGAAAGGCGTCTATGGCGTGGAACTGCTCACGCGGTTCTTCGTGATGATGCGGGATTTCGCCAAGGCGGAGAAACCGGATGCGCTGATCAACTGTTCGTGCGCGCACCCGTACTTTGACGAGATCGTGGATCAGGCGCGCATTCACGATTACAGGGGCGGTATGCGCAGCGCGCCGGAGGTGATGGGGTTTCGAGCGAAGCTGGCCGCGGCGGCGCTGCCGGACGTCCTGATCGACACCGACGCCGGCGGCACGGGCAGCCGGCGGGATTTCCGCCGCTGGATGAAGGCGCAGGGAGGGCTTGGCGTACCGGATCTTTACTGGCTCACGCGAACGGGCGAGGTCCCCTTTGATGAAGAGGACATTGCGCTGATCCGGGCATGCTGGAAGGACTATGAGGACAGGCTGTGACGCAGAGACGTTCAGGGCGTTTCCTGACAGGCCGCGCCGGTGCGATGCCGCGCGCAATCATTTTCTCGCGGAAAAGCGCTGCGTCCTGACTGCCCGCGCCCGAAGCCGGGAAAAACTTACGCGGATCGTCTGGAGAACGGATTTGACATGGATTATTGACGAATCTTCGGTCTGATAACTGAACCCAATGAGGACGGAAAAATATGCGGCTTCCGTTTTCTGTTGCGCCGGTACCGCACGGCAAGAGGATGCTTATGTACAGTTTCAATTACTATGCCCCCACAAAGGTGGTCTTCGGCAAGGGAACCGAGACGAAAGCTGCCGAACTGATCAGGGAATTCGGCGGGAAAAAGGTGCTGATCCATTATGGCGGCGGCAGCGTGATCCGCTCCGGCCTGCTCAAGCGCGTGACGGATTCTTTGGAGGAAGCGGGCATCTCCTATATCACCCTGGGCGGCGCAGTGCCCAATCCCCGCCTGGGCCTGGTGTATGAGGGCATCGCCCTGTGCAAGAAGGAAAATGTGGATTTCCTGCTGGCTGTGGGCGGCGGCAGCGCCATCGACTCCGCGAAGGCCATCGGGTACGGCGTGGCCAACGAGGGCGATGTGTGGGATTACTATGATTACAAACGAAAGGCGTCCGCCTGCCTGCCTCTCGGCGTGATCCTGACCATCGCTGCCACCGGCAGTGAAATGAGCGATTCCTCCGTGATCACCAAGGAGGAAGGGCTGGTGAAGCGCGGCTACAGCAGCGATTTCGGCAGGCCCAAATTCGCCATCATGAACCCGGAGCTGACCATGACCCTGCCGGATTATCAGACCGCCTGCGGCTGCGCCGACATCCTGATGCACACCATGGAACGGTATTTCACCAACGGCGGCAGCATGGAGATCACCGACGCCCTGGCCGAAGGGCTGCTGCGCACGGTGATGGCCAACGC
>JAFZRB010000331.1 GCA_017620115.1 Clostridia bacterium
CCCGGCAGCCGGATCCTCGAGCTGTGCTGCGGCTGCGGCTACGACGCCCGCCGCATGCACGCGCTTGGATACGAGGTCGTGGGCGTCGATTTCAGCGGGGAAAGCCTTAAAATCGCGCGGGCAAAGAACCCGGACATCGCCTTCTATAACGACAATATCCTGAACGATTATTCGTACGTCGGGCCAGTGGATGCCATCGTCGTGATCGCCGGGCTGGTGCATATCGAAACCGCGCAGCTGCCTTTGGCGTTCCGGCGCATGAGAGACGTGCTGAAACCGGGCGGGTCGCTCTTCGTCACCGTGCGGGAGGGCGAGGGCCGGATGGAGGAGCGCAGCGTCGCCGTCATCGACGGCGAGACCTACGACCGGAACTTCATCGGCCACACGCTGGAGGAGCTGACCGCCTCCTCCGCCGGCCTGTTTGAATTCGAGCGGGAGGTTGCCGACGACGGCACGGGCTGGCGCAACTACATCTTTACGGGCGTGCCCGGCGAGAGGGAATAAACCATGAGAAGAATGCGCCTTGACCGCCTGCTTTCCCGCTTCGGCGTTTCCCGGAAGGAAGCCGCCGAGCTGGTGAAGGCGGGCCGCGCGGCGGTCAACGGGCAGACGGCCCGCGATCCGGGCATGGTCCTCGATCTGGACGCCGACGCCGTGACGCTGAACGGCGCGCCTGTGCGCACCGACGCGCACTTTCACATCATGCTCCATAAGCCCTCCGGTGTACTCACCGCCACCGAGGATGGGCGCGGGCAGACGGTTCTCGACCTGCTGCCGAGGGAATGGCGCTCCGTCGGGCTCGGCCCGGTCGGACGGCTGGACAAGGACACGACCGGGCTGGTCATCCTCACCACCGACGGCCAGCTGGCCCACAGGCTCATTTCGCCCCGATGGGAGCAGGACAAGCGCTATATCGCCCGCGTGGAAGGCCGCGTGGGGGAGGACGAGGTTCGCCGCATGGCGGAGGGCATTCCGCTGAAGGATTTCACCTGCAGGCCCGCCAGGCTCGTCGTGATCGAGGCGGGGGAGGACGAATCGCTGTGCGAAGTCGTGGTGAGCGAGGGCAAATACCATCAGGTGAAGCGCATGTTCGGGGCGCTGGCGCATCCGGTGCTGGCGCTGCACAGGCAGTCCATCGCGGGTATCGCGCTCGATCCCGCGCTGGAGCCGGGAAGCTGGCGCGAGTTGACGGAGGATGAGCGCGCGCGTTTATACGCCGTGACGGAACTGGAGGAATGATGAAGTGACCGAGCATTACTACACGCCGCGCCCGGAGAGCGAACACCGTGAGCGCCTCGTGCGGGCGACGGCGCGCGGCCTGACGCTGGAATTCATCACCGACGCGGGCGTTTTTTCCAAAAACGAGCTCGATCCGGGCAGCCGCCTGCTCATAGAGACCATGCCGCCCATTTCGGGCCGCGCACTCGATCTGGGCTGCGGCTGGGGGCCCGTTGGCGTGTTCCTGGCGCGGCTGAATCCGGATGCTCGGCTGGTGATGGCCGACGTGAACGAGCGCGCGCTCGATCTCACGCGGCGAAATCTCGCCCGGAACGGCGTGGAAGCTGACGTGATCGAAAGCGACGGCTTCGCAGCCATCGGAGGGACGTTTCGCCACGTGGTGACGAATCCGCCCATCCGCGCAGGCAAGCAGGTCATATACGCCATGTTCGACGAAGCGTTTGAACGCCTTGAGCCGGGCGGCGCGCTGAGCGTCGTCATCCGCAAGCAGCAGGGCGCGCCGTCGGCGCTGAAACATTTTGAAACGACGTTTGGAAACGCGGAAATCGCGGCGAAGGACGCGGGATACTGGATCATCAGGGCATACAAGGAGGAAAAAGCATGAATCAGTCGAGGCTGAATCGCGTGATCGAGGGCATGAAGCGGGAAAACCTGCCGTACATCCTGGTCAGCGATAAGGAATCCATCTTTTATCTCACCGGGCGGTGGATCGAACCGGGCGAGCGTATGATCGCGCTCATGATCGCAGAGGATGGACGGGTGTGCCTGGTCGTCAACCGCCTGTTCGCGCAGACTGCTGAGGATGGCCTGCCGCTCGTGGAATACGACGACACGGAAGATTGCGTGGCCGCGCTGGCGGCGCGCCTGCCGGAGACAGGCGCAATCGGCATCGACAAGCGCTGGCCCAGCCAATTCCTCATCCGCCTGATGGAGACGAGGCCCGGCCTGCGTCCGCGCGTGGGCTCCGCGCCGGTGGACGAGGCGCGCATGTGCAAGGACGCGGAGGAGATCGCCGCCATGCGCGAGAGCTCGCGCCTCAACGACCGCGTGCTCGCGGCGCTGATGGAGACAGTAAAGGAGGGCGACACGGAGGCCGGACTCGGCCGCCGCTATACGGACATCGCGCGCTCAATGGGCGCGGCGGGCTGTAGCTTCGCGCCGCTCATCTGTTTCGGTGCGCACTGCGCCGAGCCGCACCACGAATCCGACGAGACGCCGCTGAAGAAGGGCGATTCGATCATCTTTGACGTGGGCCTCGACCTGAATAAGGCCATGAGCGACATGACGCGCACGGCGTTCTTCGGCGAGCCGACCGAAGAGATGAAGCGCGTCTATGAGACGGTGCGCCTCGCGAACATGGCGGGCAAAGCCGCGGTGAAACCGGGCGTAAAGCTGTGCGAAATCGACCGGGCCGCGCGGCGCGTCATCGAGGAGGCCGGCTACGGCGAATACTTCATCCACCGCACGGGCCACAACATCGGCATCGGCGTGCACGAGCCTCCGGACGTGAGCGCCACCAGTCAGGCCGTCGCGAAACCGGGCATGGTCTTCTCCATCGAGCCGGGCATCTACCTGCCGGGCAAATTCGGCGTGCGCATCGAGGATCTGGTGGCCGTCACCGAGGATGGCTGCGAGGTGCTCAACGAACTGGATATTCCCGAAATGAAATGACTTCGCCTCCGGCGGGAAAGAAAGAACACGATGATTCATTTTGAAAGCGAC
>JAFZRB010000332.1 GCA_017620115.1 Clostridia bacterium
ATATCAAGAGGCTGGTTGCCTCATTCATCCTATCCCTCACAATACTAAACCCTGCATCTCGCTTGAAATGCAGGGCTTTGTCAGGGGTCTGAGGGGCCCGGCGGCAGCGCCGCCAGGCCCCTTTTGCCTACTGTCCGTCGGTCTCTATCGCCGCATCCGGGAAGTATTCCCTCACAAACGGCACATCCCGCGCGTACACGCGCTTCCCGTTCAGGTAGTCGAGCGCGCCTCCGTCCGTCCTGAATTCAAAGGCCAGCGACCAGGCGTACAACGCCTGATAGTCCCGCCCGAAGCGCTCGCTCTCGCGGGGATCGCCATACTGCCCGTCGCCCAGCAGGGGGTGGCCGATGAAGGCGAACTGCGCGCGAATCTGATGCGTGCGCCCGGTCTCCAGCCGGCACATGACCAGCGACAGCCCGTCCCGCTCGGCCAGCACACGGTAGCCGGTTCTGGCGCGCTGCGCGCCGGGCGAAGGCGCGGAACTCACGCGCACCTTCCGCGAGCCTTCCGGCTTTACGATCCAGCTGTCGAGAACGCCCTGCCGCCGCGTCAGATGTCCCATTGCGATGCACAGGTAGATTTTCTCCACCTCGCGGCTTTTGATCTTCGCGTTCATGGCCTTCAGCGCCGCCTCGTTTCTGGCCACGATCACCAGTCCGCCGGTGAAGCGGTCGATGCGGTTGCACAGCGCGGGTGCGAACTGGCTTTTGTCCCTTGAATCCCACGCGCCTTTCTGGTAGAGATAGGCCTGAACGTGGGTGAGCAGCGTGTTCACCTGCTCCGTCCTGTCCGGATGCACCATGACGCCCGGCTTCTTATCCACGACGAGTATGTTTTCATCCTCGTATACGATGTCAAGATGCCAGTGAAACCGCGCCAGGAAGGGGTCGGCCTCAGCCGGCTTTTCAAAAAACTCATCCTCGATAAACAGCTGAAGCGCGTCGCCCGCGGCCAGGCGCGCGTCGCCTTTGGCCGGCTTGCCGTTCAGCTTCACGCGCTTGAGGCGCAGGTATTTCTGCATCAGGCCCATGGGAAGGCGCGGCAGCTCCTTCAGCAGCCATTTATCCAGCCTTTTCCCGGCGCTTTCCGGGCCGATTGTGTATTCCTTCACGTCTTCGCCTCCCCGTGCGCGGTCAGGAATGGGCCGATCAGCGCTTCCGCCTCGGCGATGGGATCGGCTTCCATGTCCAGCCAGTGAATGTCCTTATCGCGCCGGAACCAGATCATCTGGCGTTTCGCAAACTGTTTGATGGCCGTAGCCAGCAGCTCCAGCATTTCGTCTTCCGAGGTGATTTCGCCCGTGAGGTACTGCGTGATGAAGCGGTATTCCAGCCCCAGTTTCATCAGGAATTCCACGCTCACGCCGCGCCCGATGAGCCCGCGCACCTCGTCGATCATGCCCGCCTTCACGCGCCGCGCGAGCCGCTCGTCAATGCGCGCGCGCAGCACAGACCGCTCCCACGTCACGCCCAGCTTCAGGCAGTCGTATCGGGGCTCGTTTTCCGCGGCGAAGTCGTCGCCGTCGTGCAGCTTTTCCAGAACGCGCATGACGCGGTTGCGGTTGCGCGCGTCGATCTCGATGCCCGGCCGCTTCTCCGTCAGCATGCGGTAGAGTTCGGGCGTTGCGTATGTCTCCAGCTCCGCGCGGTAGCTGAGATCGGGCGTTTTCCCGCTCATCACGTAGCCTTCGGTCACAGAGGCCACGTAAAGCCCTGTGCCCCCCACCAGAAAGGGCGTTTTGCCCCGCGCGCGGATGTCCTCGATCGCCTCGTAAGCCAGGCGCTGGAAATCGTGCATGGAGAAGAATTCGCCTGGCTCACACACGTCGATCAGGTGATGCCTCACGCCCTTCATCTCCCCGGGCGCGATCTTGCCGCTGCCCAGGTCGAGCCCGCGGAACACCTGCCGCGAATCCGCGGAGACGATCTCGCCGTCAAAGCGCCTGGCCAGCTCGACGCCCAGGCCGCTCTTGCCGGAGGCGTTGGTGCCCTCTATCACGATCAGTGCGGGAAGTGTGCTCATATTGCTCCCTCCGATAGGCTAAATCACTTTGATGGCGCGCCACTTGCCGCGTGTGAAGCGGACGAGGAAAGCAGCCATGCGCACCCACCAGTCGACGATCATGGCGACCCAGACGCCCTTGAGGCCCATGCCAAAATGCAGCGCGAGCAAATAACACAGCGCGATGCGGCAAATCCACATGGACAGCATGGAAACCGCCATCGTGAAGCGCGCGTCGCCCGCACCCCGCAGCGCGTTTGGCAACGTGAACGATTCCGGCCAGATCAGCACGCACCACACGGTATAGAACCTGATGATCTCATAGGCCATCCGCGCGGCCTCCGGAGAGAGACCGTAGAGGCCGATCACCTGCCGCGCGAACAGGAATAACGCGGCGCAGGCGACGAACATCAGCGCGTGACAGGCGGCCATGAGCTTTTTTACGTTCGAGGCAGCCTCGTCCGGCCGGCCCGCGCCCATGCACTGCCCCACCACCGTAACCATGCCCAGCCCGATGCCTATACCCGGCAGCGTGGCCAGGCTGGCCATGCTGCTCACGACGGCGTTCGCCGCGATGGCCACCGTGCCCAGGCTGGCGATCAGGGTCATGACGACCAGCTTGCCGATCTGGAACATGCCGTTTTCCAGTCCGTTCGGTACGCCGATTTTCAATATGCGCCCGATCAGGTCGCGCCGGAACGCGGGCTTCCAGATCTCCCCGATGTAGATTTCATTTTCCCGGTTATACAGCCGCGCGGTGAGATACACCGCGCCCAATGCGCGGGCGGCGAGCGTCGACAGCCCGGCTCCCATCACGCCCATTTTCGCCACGTAGATGAGCAGCGCGTTGCCGACGACGTTCACAAGGTTCATCACCAGCGAGGCGTACATCGACACGCGGCTGTTGCCCATCGAGCGGAACAGCGCCGCGCCGGCGTTATACAGCGCCAGGAACGGATAAGACAGCGCGGAGAGCGTGTAATAGGTCATCGCGCCGCGGAGCACGTCCTCGTCCAGCTGGCCGAACACGCCCGTGAGGATGGGCCGGTTGAACAGGAGCGACGGCGCCGCGATCACAAGCGAGACTATGAACGCGAGGCGATACAGCTGGCTGCCCGACTCGCAGGCGTTCGCCCGGTCGCGGCTGCCTACGTACTGCGAGGCTATCACGGCGCCGCCGGCCGCCAGCGCGGAGAATATCTGGATCAAAAGGAGGTTCACGTTGTCGACCAGCGAAACGGACGAGACCGCCGCCTCGCCCAGCGAGGCGACCATCATCGTGTCCACCATGCCGATCATCGCGGCCAGCGCCTGCTCGATGAGCAGCGGCCCGATCAGCGCCGCCAGCGCCCGATTCGAAAACAGCCGCCTTTCATGCTCCATTTTATTGCCTCATTTCCAATTCCTCGTTTCCGTCAGCTCATCACCTGCAGGATCATGCACTTCAGATACTGCGTTTCCGGCGAGGCGGGCAGGATCGGATGATCGTGGCCCTGCGTGCGGTTTTCAACCAGGCGGATCTTCTTTTTGGAATCGCGCGCGGCCTGGCAGATCACGTCGTGAAACTGCTGCGGGCTCACGTGTTGCGAGCAGGAGCAGGTGACGAGGAAGCCGCCTTCGCGCACGAGCTTCAGCCCGCGCAGGTTGATTTCCTTGTAACCGCGCAGCGCGCCTTCCACGGCGGCGCGCGTCTTGGTAAACGCCGGCGGGTCGAGGATGACCACATCGAACTTCTCCTTCGCATCGGTCAGCTCGCGCAGGTGGTCGAAGCAGTTGTGCGCCTCGAAGCGCACATTGTCAAGGCCGTTGCTGGCGGCGTTTTCCCGCGCCACGACGAGCGCTTCCTCGGAAATATCCACGCCCAGCACGCTCGCCGCGCCGTATTTGGCCGCGTGCAGCGCGAAGGAGCCATTGTGGCAGAAGCAGTCCAGCACGCGCGCGCCCTTCACCAGCGGCGCGAGGGCGGCGCGGTTTTCCTTCTGATCGAGGAAGAAGCCGGTCTTCTGGCCGTTTTTAACGTCGACCGAGAAGCGGATGCCGTTTTCCCACATGTCCACGCGGTCGGGCACCTCGCCCCACAGCAGCCCCGTGGTCTGCTCGAGCCCCTCCAGGCGGCGCACCGGCACGTCGTCGCGCTCGTAAATCCCCACGGGATGCACCGTATCGACCAGCGCGCGCACGATGGCGTCCTTCCACTTCTCGATGCCCAGGCACAGCGACTGCACCACCAGCACATCGCCGAATTTATCCACGATCAGGCCGGGCAGGAAATCGCTCTCCGAGAAGACGAGCCGACAGCTCATCGGATCGCAGAACGTCTGCCGGTAAGCCCAGGCTTCCTCAACGCGGCGGCGGAAAAAGGCCTCGTCAACCGGTTCGTCGTGCGTGGTGAGCATGCGCAGGGCGATCTGCGATTTCGGATTGTAGAACGCCCGGCCCAGGAATGTGCCGCGCCAGGATACCACATCCACCACGTCGCCGTTCCCGAAATCGCCTTCGACCTTTTCCGTGTCCGACAGGAACACCCACGGATGCCCGGAATGCACCCTCGATTCGCGCGTCTTGCGCAGAAAAACCTTCGCCACGATGTTTCGCCCGCTTTCCTGATGAAATGATTGTCTAATTCAGAAAGATTTCCCGTTCAGATCCCGATTTTCCTCGCTTCGAGGTAGTACCGCTTTTCGTTCGCCTCGCCCATCGAAAAGGTCTTGCGGGGCAGGGAGCCGCCGCAGCGCACGCTCTCAAACAGCGCGCGCTTGTCCATCGCGGGCAGCAGAATGCCCACGGCGCCCCGCTTCGCCAGCACGCGCAGGGCGTCTTCGCCGTGAATGTAGTCGATGGAGGCCGAGCCGTGCGCGGCGAGCCACTCGTCCAGGAACGGCTGCAGCGCAGCCAGCGGCAGGGGATTCTTCAGCCTTCCGATGCGCATCGGCCGATCCGTCTCGCCGTCTGTGAACGCGAACATGGCTTCCCGCGCGGCGCAGTCGGCCAACGCCATGCCCCTCTCTTTCAGCCAGGCCGCGAACGCTCCCGCCAGCGCGCCCGGCTCCGCGCCGAAAATCGCCCGATGGATGGGCTCGAACACCAGCGCCGGGTCGTGCAGGTTGTTGATCTCCACCAGCGCCCAGCGCGCGGGATGGGTCTCGCGCTGTTCGGGCGGAAGCGTCTCGCGCAGGTTCAGCCAGCATTGACGCGCCGTCGCGAGAGAGTGGTTGCCGTCGCCCACGGCGAACAGCAGGCCGTTTGATTTTTCAAGAAGCTCCGCCAGCGCGCCGTCAAGCGCGTGTTCGTCCGGCACGCGCCAGCCGCGGATATGGCCGCCGCCGGCCATCAGCTCGAAATCGTAGAGCGGTTCAAGGCTGTCGCGCGCGGCGTACAGCGGCTCGATGAGCGTGCGCGCCGGATCGTCGGCCAGCAGCAGTATGTGGGGCAGCTCCAGCCCGGCGCGCTCCCGGATGCGCACGCGCGGCGGTATGCGCTCGAGAATCGTGCCTTCCGTGGCGCGGATGAGCGACGTCGAGCCCCGCGAGAAATCGTATTTCTCCAGGTCGACCGCGGCGACAAGCCCCAGCCGCCGACCGGCGGAAACAGTCCGTTCCACCAGCACGAAGCCCTCGAAACGGCGGGTGAGCACGTCCCTTTCATAGGCGCGCATGGCGCGGTTGATCGTCTCAATGCGCGCGTCGCCCTGCGCCAGCCAGGCCTCGGGGTAGATGAGGTTCAGCGTCGACGGCGCGCCGCCCACGAACTCCTGCACGCGCCGCCAGTAGTCCGGCTGGGATGTAAACTGGTCGCAGGCCACAACCGCCCACTTCGCGAGATCGTATTGTTCGCCCGGCAGAAGGATTTCGGGCATTCTGAGTCCGCAGCGCTCCAGCATGGGAAGACCTCCTGAGCATATGTTTTCTGTATTGTATCATGATCGCGCCGCGCTGTCATTCGCGTTTCAATTAAATTTGCTCTGCGCCGATCATCGCGCAAAAAGCGCCGTTTATCGCAAAAAGGTTGCGCCGCCGGCGCAAGTGGTTTATAATGCCCTACGGACGAGGAGGTGAGGCCATGACGATCGAATTCCGGCGAAACGAAGCGCTCGGCGAGCCGCGCGTGATCATCGAAGCCGCCGAAGAGACCGACGAGGTGCGCCGGCTGGTCAGGCTGCTGCAGTCGGGCGGCCCCGCCGTGGTCAACGGCTATTCGGAGCGGGGCGTCGAACGCATCCCGGAAGACGGCATCGTGCGCATTTACGGCGAGCGTCAGAAGGTATATGCCGAGACGCAGGCCGGCCGCTTCCTGCTGCGTGAGCGCCTCTATGAGCTGGAGGCCCGCCTCAATCCGGCGCTGTTCGTGCGCATATCGAATTCCGAAATCGTGAACAGCCGGCATATTCTCAGGCTGGACGCCTCGCTCACCGGCACCATCTGCCTGCATATGGCGGGCGGGACGAAGACCTACGCCTCCCGCCGGTACGTGCCCGTCCTCCGACGCCATTTCGGACTGTGAGGTGACAAAGACATGCTGAAAATCGCCCTCAGGCGCGGCGCTGTTTCCTTCTTCATTGGAATAGGGCTCTCGCAGATCGTCAACATCATCATTTCGCTGGCTGTGGGCAAAGGCGGCTATATCAGCGTCCTGCCGGATTTCGCGGCGCGCTTTCCAAACGAGCTGAGCGCCGTGATCGCGCAAGCGCTGCTTACGGGGTTTCTGAGCTTAGCCTTCGCCATGGCTTCGGTTTTCTTCCTCATCGAGCGGTGGAGCTTCCTGCGCCAGTGTGTCATGCACTGCCTCGTCACAGCGGCGGTGTGGATCCCCGTAGTGTGGTTCGTATGGATCCCGCGCGAACTGCCGGGGCTGCTGATCGCCTTCCTCAACTTCGCGGCCGCCTACGCCGTCACCTGGGGCGCGCAGGTCGCCGTCAACCGCCGCGTCGTGCGGCGCATCAACGAAAAAATCCAATCAAAGGAGCCGGAAAATGAACGCCATTGACATTCGATCCATCGTCAAGCGCTACGGCGCGAAAACCGCCGTCGATCATCTGTCTCTCTCTATCCCGGAGGGCGAGTTCTTCGGCCTGCTGGGCGTCAACGGCGCGGGCAAATCCACGCTCGTGAAGATGCTGTGCGGCCTGACCGCGCCCACGGAGGGCGACGCGCTTCTGCTGGGCCACAGCGTCACGCGGGACGCCCGCGCGGCCAAGGCGCTGGTGGGCGTCTCGCCGCAGGAAACCGCTGTCGCGCCCAACCTCAGCGTGCGCGAAAACCTTGAGCTGATGGCCGGCGTGTACGGGCTGCCAGACGGAAAGAAGCGCGCCGCCGACATCATCGGGGATTTCCGGCTGGGCGAAATCGAGAAGCAGAGCGCGCACACGCTCTCCGGCGGCTGGCAGAGGCGGCTGAGCATCGCCATGGCGCTGGTGTCCGATCCGAAGGTGCTGTTTCTGGACGAGCCCTCGCTGGGGCTGGACGTAATCGCCCGGCGCGAGCTGTGGGCGCACATCCGCCGCCTCAAGGGGCGCGTGACCATCGTGCTCACCACGCACTACCTGGAGGAGGCCGAGGCGCTGGCCGACCGCATCGGCATCATGGCGCATGGCCGTCTCGTCGCCGTGGGCACGGCCGAAGAGCTGATGGCGCGGGCCGGGAAGGCGTCCTTCGAGGACGCGTTCATCGAGTTGGCCGGGGAAGGAGCTGTTGAGTCATGAAGATGCGCGCGTTTGCCCTGAGAACGCTGAAAGAGATCCTGCGCGACAAGCTGACCGTTTTTTTCGGGCTGGGCTTTCCGCTGGTCGTGATGACGCTGTTGTCCATCATCCAGGCCAACATACCCGTCGGGCTCTTCGCCATAGAACACCTCGCGCCGGGCATAGCGGTGTTCGGGCTGTCGTTCATCTCGCTGTTTTCCGGTATGCTGATCGCCCGCGACCGCAGCTCGTCGTTCCTCATGCGGCTGCTGGCCTCCCCCATGACCGCGAGCGACTACATCGCCGGCTACGCGCTGCCCATGCTGCCCGTGGCGGTGCTGCAGAGCCTCGTGTGCCTGCTGGCCGCCATGGCCTGGGGCCTGCCGCTCAGCTGGACGATGATCTCGTGCCTTCTGTCGCTGCTGCCCGCGGCGGTTCTGTTCATCGGCATCGGCATGATCTGCGGCAGCGTGTTCACCGACAGGCAGGTGGGCGGCGTGTGCGGCGCGCTGCTCACGAACGTCTCAGCCTGGCTCTCCGGCACCTGGTTCGACATTTCGCTGCTGGGCGGCGGCTTCGAGGCGTTCGCCCGCGTCCTGCCCTTCGCTAACGCGGTGGACGCCGCCCGCGCGGCGCTGAACGGCCAGTGGAGCGGGCTGCCCAGGCCGCTGCTGATCGTTGGCGCCTGGGCCGCGGTGTCAGTCGCCTGCGCCATACTCCTGTTCAGACGAAGCATGAAACGCAGCTGAGCGCGGCAGATATGCGCAGTAAAAGAGAGGCTCCGCATGCCGCGGGGCCTCTCTTGCAAGTCGTCGTCTGCCGTAGGGTTTACTTGATATCCGCCGCGTTGAACGGATCGCCGCACTGCGGG
>JAFZRB010000333.1 GCA_017620115.1 Clostridia bacterium
CCTCGCGCAGGTGGAAGCCCTTCTCAGGGAACGCGGCGTCGAATACCGCTGTGAACAGACCTTGCGGCCCGGACACGCCACCGAGCTGGCCGACACGGCCGCGCGCGAGGGCGTCGACGGCGTCGTGTGTCTCGGCGGCGACGGCACCGTCTTCGAGATCGTCAACGGCCTCAAAGGGCGGTTCATGACGCTGTACTTCGTGCCCTGCGGCACGGGCAACGACTTCGTGCGCATGCTGAACCTGCCGAAGGATCCCGTCGAGGCGCTGCGCGTCCAGCTGGACGGAAAGCCTCACCCCATCGACGTGGGGCAGGTGAACGAGCATTACTTCCTGAACGTGTCCGGCTGCGGCTTCGACGTGGAGGTGCTCCGACAGGCGGGGCGCTTCAAGAAGCTGGGCAAGGGGCTTCTGCCCTACCTCATGGGCATACTCGCAGCGCTGCGGTTCTTCCGGCCGCTCGACATCGAGCTCACCATGAACGGCAAAACGGAAAAGCGCGCCGTCACCATCATCTCCGTGGGCAACGGGCGATATTTCGGCGGCGGCATGAAGGCCGTGCCCCACGCTGAGATCGACGACGGGCTGTTCGACGTGGTGATCGCGGACAAGGTGAACAGGCTGGCCATCCTGCGCCTGCTCAGCAAATTCATTTCCGGCGGGCACACCGATCTGCCTATCGCTCACGAATCGCGCTGCGCGGCGCTCACCATCCGCTGCCCCGGCATGACCGTCAACATGGACGGCGAACTGCGGCAGATGGACGTCGCGGAGTACCGCATCCTCCCCGGCGCGGCGCAGGTGATGAAGTAATTAGCAATGAGCAATGAAACATGCTCAAAAGGAACGCAGACAAATGTCCGCGTTCCTTTTGAGTAGCTGAAATTGCTAATTCGCGATAGCTCTCAGATATTCATACCCCGCCTTAATCGCAGTCAGATTGTCCTCCAGGCCCTCGAATTCCAGCGAGAGGAAGCCTTCGTAGCCCGCGTTTTTCAGCATGGCCACGCACTGGGCCACCGGGATCACGCCGTGGCCCACGATGGTGCCGCGGATGTGGTTGCCACCGCGGGTGTCGAACCAGCCCGCGCCGGGGCTGGGCTGCGTGCCGGGCTTGTAGAGGAAGTCCTTGGCGTGCACGTGGAAGGCGTAGGGCGCGGCCACAGCGAGGGCCTGCAGGCTGTCGCAGTCCGCGCAGATGAAGTTGCCCATGTCCACCAGCCAGCCGTAATTCGGGTTGTTCACCGTGCGGATCAGCGTCTCCACGCGCTCCGGATCCTGAATAAAGTGGCCGTGATTCTCCGTCATGGTCTTCACGCCCTTCGTCGCGGCGTACTCGGTCACGCGGCGGATGTAGGGCGCGATGGTCTCGATGGCGTCGCGCCAGGTGTAGCCGTGGCCCTTCACCGCCGGGCCCCAGCAGGCGTCGTGGCGCATCAGGGGCGCGCCGAGCTCCACGGCGACGTCCACGCAATGCTTCACGCGCTCGACCTCGGCGTCGGGATCTTCGCACAGGAAATTCGCGCCGATGGTGTAGGCCGCGATTTCCAGGCCGATCGTTCCGCAGTGCGCGCGGATCTGGCGCGCGATTTCGATATCGTCCCTGCAGCCGCTGATTTCCGGCTTGAGGTCGATGAACTCGATGCCGTCGTAGCCGATCTCCTTGGCGACGTTGCAGATGTCTAAATAATTGCAGCCCGTGTGCTTCATGTATTTGGAAAAGCTGTAGCTGCTCACGCCGATTTTCATTGCTGGCTCTCCCCTTTCCCGTCAGTCGAGCACGACTTCATGGCCGGTCTCGGCGGACTTGTAGATGCCGGTCAGGATCTTCATCAGCGTCACGCCGTCCTCAGCCGGGTTGCGGCAGGGCTGGCCGGTCTTGATGCATTCCACAAAGTGATTCACTTCGTTCGCGAACAGGCCGTCGAAGCTGAGCGCCGTGGAATTGGCCAGCGTCACGTTGGTCATATAGCCGTTCATCTCGCTGTAGATGGTCAGCTCGGGATCGAGCTTCGCGCCCGCCTTGGTGCCGAACAGCTTGATCGAGCCTTCGTCCTTTTCGATGTTCAGGCTGAAGCTGGCCTCGATCTGCAGCACCGCGCCGTTGTCGAAGCGAATCATGGCCGTGGCCAGGTCTTCCACGTTGAAGATGGCCTCGCCCTCGCTGGTATGGGAGATGTAGCCGGCCTTGCTCTTCACGTTCTTGCGATCGCCCAGCTTATTGAACGTCGCGCCGTATACCGAAACGGGCTTCGGATTGCCCATCAGGTAGCGGCACAGGTCGATCACATGCACGCCCAGGTCGATCAACGGGCCGCCGCCGGAGCGGCTCTTGTCGCCAAACCAGCCGCCCGGGCAGCCCTTGCGGCGCAGGTAGGTGGCCTTGGCGTAGTAGATATCGCCGAAGTAGCCGTTGTCGATGAAATCCTTCAGCACCGCGCAATCGTTGCCGAAGCGGCGCACGAAGCCGATCATGAGGAGCTTCCCGCTCTTCTCGGCGGCGGCCTGCATGGCTTTGGCTTCCTCGACGTTCATGGCCATGGGCTTCTCGCAAAGCACATGCTTGCCCGCGTTCAGCGCGGCGATGGCGCAGGGCGCGTGGGCGCTGTTCCAGGTGCACACGCTCACGGCGTCCAGCTCGGGACAGGCGGCGAGCATGTCGTTCACGTCGGTGAAACGGCGCGCGGGATCGACGCCGAACTGGTCACCGCGGCGGTTCAGCCGCTCCGCGTTGATGTCGCACAGCGCCCAGATCTCCACGTCGGGATTCTTCGCGTAAGCGCCCAGGTGCTCGCCGGAAATGCCGCCGTTGCCCACGACGCCGACCTTGATTTTATCAGACATGAATATCGCTCCTTTCGGTTCGTAAATCCGTCAGATTCTCTCCCTCAGGAAATTCACGGCCTTCTCGATATCCGCGGCGGGATTGTCGCCCACCTCGCGCTCGATGGTCAGGAAGCCGTGATAGCCGATGTCGTCCAGCGCCTTGAGATATGCCGGGAAGGGCACGTCTCCGTCGCCCAGCGCCAGCTCGATGAAGGCGGGACTCGTGACCAGCGGATCGCCCGGACGCAGACCGTAAATGACCTCGGGATCGCGGTCGTCCAGCTTGCGGCCGTCCTTGGCGTGCGTGTGCACGATGTAGTCCTTGAGGTTGTAGACCGCCTGCACGGGGTCGTCGCCCGTGACCATGACCAGATTGGCCGGGTCGAGGTTGACCGAAACGCCGGTGGAATGCAGCGAATCGAGGAAGTTCTTGAGCGTGAGCGAGGTTTCGGGGCCTGTTTCAACGGCGAAATGCGCGTTCACGGAATCGGCGTAGCCGGCCAGCTCGCCGCAGGCGTCCTGCAGAATCTTATAGCGCGGATGCGCCGGATCGGCGGGCACGACGCCGATGTGCGTGGTCACGATGTTCGTTCCCAGCTCCAGCGCCATATCGACGATGCGCTTGGATTTTTCGACCAGATCGGGGTTCAGCTCGGCGTTGCCGAAGCCGTGGCCCAGATCGCCGCACAGCGCGGAGATAACCAGGCCGTTGTCTTTGACCATCTTCAGGAATTCAGCGCGTCCCGCGCCGGTCGTGATGCCGTAGCGCTCGGCCATTTTGGGCGTCGCGTAGACCTGCAGGCCCTGCGCGCCGAGCGCCTTGGCCGCGGCCATGGCCTCAGCCGCCGGCTTCCTGAAAGATTCCAGCATGACGCCGATCGAGAAACTGTACATATTCCCATACCTCCTCAAAACAGTCATGTTCTTCATTGCTTTCGCGCGGCGCGCGAGGCCGCGTCACCATGCCTATTATCGCAGAACTTATCCCGCAAGTCAAGCAAAACCGGCAAATTCGGAACCGACATTTGCTCACTGTCGACGTGTACGCTCAATTCACGCCGTTTCACAGCGCGGCGGCGGTGTTTTGTCGCACGAATGCCCGCATAGCCCGTCCCGATGAGCGATACAATCTTATCAGCCTCTGTTGCGAGGGAGATGTGTTCATGCGCCTCAAGCCGTTCGCCGTCCTGCTGCTCATCGCCGTCATGCCCGTTCTGAAGTGCCTGTCCCACCCTGCGGCGCTCGCGGAAGATGTCGTGGAAATCGGCACCTTTGAGGAGCTCGCCGAGTTTTCTGAGCGCGTGGCGCGCGGCGAGTGTATATATGCCCGCGCGATCCTCACCGCAGATATCCGCGCTTCGCGGCCCTTACGCCCCATCGGCACGACGCTTCACATGTTTTCCGGCGAATTCGACGGGCAGGGACACGCGATCTTCCGCCTGATCGCGATGAGTCCCCGCGGCAGCGCGGGGCTCTTCGGCTGCGTGGGGCCGGAAGGCGTGGTGAAGAACGTTTCGATCGAACGCGCCTGCGTCGCCGGAGGGGCCTACGCGGGCGGCGTAGCTGGCTACTGCGCGGGGCGCATCGAATCCTGCCGGGTGACGGACAGCCGCGTCGCGTGCCTGTCCCATGCGCCCTGCGGCGCGGCGGGCGGCGTGGCGGGACTGGCTTCCGGGCGGATCGAAAACTGCGCCGCGATGCGCTGCGATGTGCGCGGTTCGGGCAACGCAGGCGGAGTGTGCGGCGTGTTTTACGCGGGCGTCATGCGGCTGTGCGCCTTCGCGGGCGGATCCGTTTACGCGGGCGAGGAGAAAGGTTTCTGCGGCGGTCTGGCCGGATCGCTGCACAGCGGCGCGCGCATGCGCGCCTGCATCGGCTTTGGCGCGGCCGCCGGCGCGGAGAACAGCGCCGTGGGCGGCGCATTCTCAGGCAGCGGCGCGACGGGATCCCTGTTTGTCGGGCCCGACGCGCCGCCCTTCCAGCGCCGCCTCGCCGAGTCGATGGCCGCGTCCGGCGCGACAAAATGAACTTTCAACACTTCCTTTCTTGAAATAGCGTCGGCGGCGTGTTACAATAAAAGGGATTTTATCCAGCGCGGTTACGCGCTTTGATATACGCGGGGTTTACAGGAGGCGGCAGGCATATGGCCGAGCGGCAGACAGAAAAAAAGAAAGCGAAAAACAGCGCCACCCTTGGCGATATCTTCCGCTCGCTGCGCGAGCTCGTCAGCGTTTCATGGAAAAGCCATCAGAAAAAGCGCCGGCGCGCGCAAAAGAAAAAGCTGGAAGAACGGCGGCTGAAGCCCCAGCTCACGAAAAAGCAGCTGCTCAGGCGCAGGAAGAAGCGCAACCGCGTCATTCGCCGCGTGTGCCTGTGCGTCGTCACGGCGCTGGCGCTCATCGTCGGCGCGCTGGCGGCCGTGCTGGGAACGGTATTCTACGGCCCGAGCAGGACGGCCAGCGACCAGCTCGTCAATTCGCTGCTGGAGACCAGCGCGCTGAAATTCGTGCCCCGGCTGTATTTCTCCAAAGAGCAGGTTGAGGAGATCGTGGCGCGCAACGCGGTCATCGTGCCCGAGGAAAAGACCGACACCTCACTGGTGGTCGTCAGCGCGAAGAGCGACGATCCCGGACAGGATCCGGAAGAAATCAGGGATATTGAGCTGGTCGAGGTCAAGGGACCGACCTATAAGGGCTACATGCTCATCGTGCGCGATCCTTCGCGCGTGAAGGTGGGCGTCTGCCACAACCCCTTCAAAGAGCGCTACGGTAAATTCCTCGACGAGATCGCGGAAGAGGAAAACGCCGTCGCGGCCATCAACGCCGGCGGCTTCGAGGATGACAACGGCTCCGGCAAAGGCGGCATCCCCATCGGCGTGGTCTACAAGGACGGCGTCCAGCTGTGGTCCGAGACAGACACCTACTACGACACCCTCATCGGATTCAATTACGACGACAAGCTCATCATCGCCACTGGCCTTTCCGGGCATCAGAGCCGCGAGCTCAACCTGCGCGACGGTGTCACCTTCGGGCCGGCGCTGGTGGTCAACGGCGAAGCGGCGGTCATCAAGGGCTCTTCGAGCGGCCTCAATCCGCGCACGGCCATCGGCCAGCGCGCGGACGGCGCGGTGCTGATGCTGGTGATCGACGGCAGGCAGCCGAACAGCCTGGGCGCGTCACTGTCCGACCTCATCAGCATTATGCTGGAATACGGCGCGGTCAACGCCGCCAACCTGGACGGCGGCTCCTCCTCCAAACTGTACTACCAGGGAAAATTCATCAACGACGGCGTTGCCGTGACCGGTTCCCGGCGCCTCGCAACGGCCTTCATCGTAAAGTGAGGCACAGCCATGAGCAAGAAGAAGCGCGCGAAGCTGTTCTATCCCATCTATTTCTCGGTGCTGATCGCGGCTGTCGCGGCCATCTGGATCCTCTGCAGCCGGCTGCGCCCGTATCTGGCGGATTATGAGCTCTCCAACCCCCAGTACGCCGCCGAGGCGGCCATGCGCTATTTCGAGACGGCCGACGCGGAAACCTTTTATCAATACACCAGCGCGGCCCATCCCGAGCTATTCCAGTATGAGGACAAGCAGGCCTATATCAGCTGGATGAGCGCCCTCACGCAGGACGCGTCGTTCGAATACAACATGGCCTATTCGAGCGACCCCGACGTGCGCCGCTACAACGTGAAGATGAACGGCGAAAAGTTCGGCGCGTTCTCGCTGCGCGAAAAGCCGGCCTCCACGCAGTACGGCTTCTCCACCTGGGAATTCGACGGTCTGGAGACCATCGTTCCGGAGGCTGTAAGCTACAGCGTCCTCGCGCCGTCGGACGCGGCGGTCTTCGCGGGCGATCAGCGCCTCTCGGAGGAAAACGCCGTCGAGACTGACATCGCCACGCCGTGGACCGGCCATATGCTGAAAGAAGAAACGTCCGCGCCGACGCAGACGCTGTATGCCTTTACCCGCTTCTTCGGCTGTCCCGCCGTCACCGCGGTCGACGCCGCGGGCAAGGCCTGCGTCGTCACCGGAGACGAGGCCGCCGGCTTCACCGTGCTCTTCAACAACGACGACGCGCTGCAGATTGAGACGGAAGCGCGCGTCAGGGAGTTTGTCACGGCGTTCTCCTCCTTTACGGCCAGCGACCTCACCCCCTACCGCATGCTGAAATACGTGCGCAAGGGCACGAGGGCTTATTCGATCATCGAAAACTTCGATAACCAGTGGTTCGGCAAGCATCAGTCCACCAGCGTCGAAAACCTGGTTATGGAAAACGTCATCCGCTTTACAGAAGACACCATGGCCTGCGACATTCACTATGATTACGCCGTCCATTACAGCACGGGCGATGAGCAGAGCTACCCCACCGCCTATCGCTTCTACTTCGTGCTGCGGAACGGCGAGTGGTTCCTGTACGATCTGGAGGCCATCGAGTGACGGGCACGATATGCCATTGCCGAAATAATAAAGAAACGAGGCTGTGATATATGGATTTCAAACTGAGCATCGCCAATGAGATCGCCGCCGCGCTGGAAACCGCGTTCGGCGAGACGAGCCTGACCGCGGACGCCATCGCCTCGGTCATCGAGATTCCCCCGGATACCGCCATGGGCGACTACGCCTTCCCCTGCTTCCGGCTGGCGAAGACGCTGCGCAAGGCCCCGCCCGTGATCGCAGACGCCTTGCGGGCCGCCATCCATGCGCCGTTCCTGAAGGAGATTCAGTCCGTCAAGGGCTACCTCAACTTCTTCATCGACCGCGCCACCTACGCGCGCGAAGTGCTCGCCGGCATCGAAGCGCATGGCGGGCGCTACGGCGGCAGCGACGAGGGCGCGGGCAGGACGGTCTGTCTGGATTACTCCTCCATCAATATCGCCAAAAGATTCCATATCGGGCATTTGTCCACCACCATGATCGGCAACGCCCTTAAGAACATGTACGAGTTCTACGGCTATAAGACCGTGGGCATCAACCACCTGGGCGACTATGGCACGCAATTCGGCAAGATGATCGCCGCCTACAAGCTGTGGGGCAGCCGCGAGGAGGTCGAGCGGGGCGGCGTGAACGCCATGGTGAGCCTGTACGTGCGCTTCAACGCCGAGGCCGAGAAGGACCCAGGACTGAACGACCTGGGCCGCGCCTGGTTCAGGAAGATCGAAGACGGCGACGAAGAAGCCATGTCCATCTTCAACTGGTTCAAAAAAGTGACGCTGGCGGACGCCAGCCGCGTTTACGACATGCTGGGCGTGCGCTTCGATTCCTATGCGGGCGAGAGCTTCTACAACGACAAGATGGGCCGCGTCATCGACGAACTGAGGGCGAAGAACCTGCTCGTCGAATCCGACGGCGCGCAGATCGTCGATCTCTCCGAATGGAACATGCCGCCCTTCATCATCCTGCGTTCTGACGGCGGCACGCTCTACGCCACGCGCGATCTGGCCGCCGCCCTCTACCGCAAGGACACCTACGACTTCGCCAAATGCCTCTATGTGGTGGCCTACCAGCAGGATCTGCACTTCAAACAGCTGTTCAAGACGCTGGAGCTCATGGGTTACGACTGGGCGAAGAACTGCAAGCACGTGTCCTTCGGCATGGTATCCTTCGAGGGCGAATCCCTCTCCACCCGCAGGGGCAACGTGGTTTATCTGGACGAGCTGTTGGAGAAGGCCGTCGAAAAAGCGCTGGCCATCATCGAGGAAAAAAGCCCGAATCTGGAAAACAAGGAGGAGGTCGCGCGGCAGGTGGGCATCGGCGCGGTGGTGTTCTTCGACCTGTACAACAGCCGCATCAAAGACATCGACTTCCGCTGGGATCGCGCGCTGAACTTCGACGGCGAGACCGGCCCCTATGTGCAGTACACCCACGCGCGCAGCTGCTCCGTGCTGAGAAAGGCCGGCTCCTGCGACGCAGAGCCGGACTACGAGGGTCTTGCCACCCCCGAGGCGCAGGACGTGGTGCGCCTGCTGGAGCAGTTCCCCGCCACCGTGGCGGACGCCATCGACCGCAACGAGCCCTCGCTGATCACGCGCTACAGCGTGGCGCTGGCTCAGGCGTTCAACAAGTTCTACTATGAGAACCGCATCCTGGACGACGACATGGGCGTCCGCGCCGCGCGCCTGCAGCTCACCCGCGACACCCGGCAGACCATCGCCACAGCGCTGGGACTGATCGGCATCGCCGCGCCGGAAAGGATGTAATCCTTCATCAGCTCTACAGGGAAAGCCATCGCCCCGCCCTTCGCTGCTGATCGCGAAAGGCGGGGCGATGTTTATGCGTCCTACTCCCTGATGAGCTTTTTGGGATGAATCGTCGGCCTTGGCTGTCTTGCCACGCCGGCGCGGCTGCGCATGGTCACATTGACCACCAGGCCGATGCCGATGATGTTCGTCAGGTAGCTGGAGCCGCCGTAGCTCACGAACGGCAGCGGTATGCCAGTAACGGGCATCAGGCCGATCACCATGGAGATGTTCTCGAATATGTGGAAGAACAGCATGGCCATCACGCCGATGATGACATAGGTGCCGAAGGCGTCCTCCGCCTGGCGCGACAGCGCCAGCATGCGCAGCATCATCGCCAGGAACAGGAGGATCATCAGCCCGCCGCCCACAAAGCCGAAGGTCTCGCACACGATGGCAAAGATGAAATCGGTGTGGTCGTCCGGAATGTAGCCCATGGCGGCGAAGTTGCCCACAGAGAACAGTCCCTTGCCCCACAGCCCGCCCGAGCCCAGCGCCAGGCGCGCGTTGTAGGTCTGCATGCCCGCGTCGTTGATGGCGTAGGTGGGATCGAGCCACACCTGTATGCGGTCGACGCGGAAATTATCCGAGAATGTGAGCACATACCAGGCCGGCACCAGCATGATCACGGCGATGCAGATCACGCCCACAATCAGCTTGTAGTTGGTGCCCGAGGCGAAGATCAGCACGGCGTAAATGACCACGTACACCAGCGCCGTGCCAACGTCCGGCTGAATGATGATCAGCACCAGCGGAAGGCCCACGTAGCAGCTCAGGCGGATCAGCTCGCTGATGGTTTTGATGGGATGATCGCGCTCCGCGAAAACCTTCGCCAGCGCGATGATGATGGCGATCTTGCCGAACTCAGCGGGCTGGATCGTGCGGTCCGATCCCCAGTGGAAGAACATATTCGCATTGCCCCGGCCCACCACCGTGGCGAACTTCACCAGCAGCAGCAGAACGACGTTTCCCCAGTACATCAGATCCTTCATCTCGCCGAACAGGCGGTAGTCGAAGAAGATCGTGCCCGCCATGGCGATCATGCCCACGGTGATCCAGATGAGCTGCAGTCGCGGATAGTAGATCGACTGCTGGCTCGCGCGCTGCAGGAAGGTGGCTGATTTATTCGGATCGACCGGACTGCCCGTCGCCGCGTAGATCGTCACTACGCCCCACAGCGACATCACGAGCACCATGATCACCAGCGGCCATTCAAAATGCCGCATGAGGCCCTTCTGGTACCGCGCTTTCTGAACCTGGGCCAGAAAGGCCGACAGGCGGTTTTTCTCGGACTGCGGCTGTTCCTTTTTTCTGCGTCTTCTCAACAGTATATCCATAGCTTATCCCTTCAGGAGGCTCGCCCAGAAGCCCGGCATGCGAACGGGCTGAACCGGTATATCCTCGCCCATAACGCGGCGCGCGATCTCCTCAAACGCCCGCGCCATCTCCTCGCTTTCCAGCGCCGCGGGGCGGCCCTTCTGCGCCGCTTCGCGAAACACGGAGGCGCGCGCCCTGATGTTGCCGATGAGCGGCAGCTCGAGCCGCTCGGCCATAAGAGCGCACGAGGATTTTTCTTTCTTCTTCAGTTTCTCCGGCGGAACACGGTTCAGCAGCAGCGAGATGTCGCCTATGCCCGCGCGCTCCAGCAGCCCCTTCACGCGCTCGGCGTCGCGCTGGCAGATGACGTCGTTGTTCGCCACAATGATCGCACGATCCGCCCCAGCCGCGGCGATGCGGAAACCCAGATCGACGCCCGCAGGGCTGTCGATGATCACGTAGTCGAACATCTGCCGGAGCTCGGAAGCGACCGACTCCATCCGGCCGCGCGGAACGGAGCACATGTCCCTGAGCTGCGCCGCGGCCAGCAGCGACACTCCGTCCACATCGCGCGCCTTCACGACCGCCTGCCTGAGCTTGCATATGCCCTCGGCCACGTCCGTCAGGTCGTAAACCAGGTCGTTCTCCATGCCCAGCAGCACGTCGAGACTGCGCAGGCCGGTATCCGCGTCGATCAGGACAGTCCTGCAGCCCAAACGGCCCAGCGACGCGGCCAGGTTGACGGCCACCGTGGATTTTCCAACGCCGCCCTTACCCGATGTAATAACCAGCGCTTCGCCCACCGTGATGCCCCCCGTCATTCAGCCAGTGAGTTTTCGCTCACGGCCTTCGTCGATTCGGTTTCCTGCAGATACTCGAGATAAGCGTCCGAAACCTTCCAGGCCGCCTTGGCCGCGCGGGACCCGGCGTAACCATGGTGAACATACACCGCAACCGCGATCTTCGGATTGTCGACCGGCGCGTAAACCACGATCCACGCGTTGTTCTCGATATCCAGCTCCGTAACCTGTGAGGTGCCTGTCTTGGCGGCCGGCATGTACTTGACGCCCGTAAAATACTGCGTGGCCGTGCCTTCCTCGCCGCTCGACACCTCTTTCATCCCCTGCTGGATGGCCGCGAAATACTGATCCGCGCCTTCGATCACATTGGCCACGACCGGCTTCTTTTCCAGAACGATTTCGCCCGTCGGCGAAATGATCTTGTCGACGATCTGCGCGTTGTACACCGTGCCGCCGTTGGCGACGGCCGCCGCGTAGCGCGCCAGCGCGATGGGCGTCACCTGCGTGATGGAATAGCCTATGCCCGCCATGATGGTTTCAGCGGGGGTCCAGCGCAGTTCATTGATCATGTAGTAGAATTCGTTACCTAACAGATGGCTGGAAATATAGTTGCGCGGCATAGCCAGATCCACCTGCAGCGTCTCGTATATCTTCGCGGTCCACTGCGTTTTGGGCAGTTCGCTGTCAGCCAGCGCCATGATCTCCAGCGCAGCCGCTTCCATCTTGTCCTCGTCGTACACCTCGCCGCGGTCCTTCGCGATTTCGCGGAATTTCGCGATGATGGCGTTATAGGCCAGGCGGGGCTTGAAGGTGTACTGGTCGTCAACGCCGCGGTCCGCGTTGTAAAGCGTCTTCTGGTTGCCCACGAAGGATGTGCTCTCGCCGTTGAGCTCTATGCCCGTCTTTGAGGTCAGCCCCAGCTGCGCGGCCCAGTTGTTCAGGTTGTTGATGCCCATCCGGTCGCTGATGGTGTAGAAGAAGTAGTTGCAGGAGTGCTCCAGCGCTTCGACGATGGTCTGATCGGAGTGCATCCACGTCTTTTTCAGGTCGATCCAGCAGCGCCAGCCAAGGCGCGAGGTATCGATGGGGTTGTCCTCGGTGCCGTTGTAGTAACCGCCGTCGGAAATGCGCTCGTCCAGCGTCAGGTATCCTTCCATCAGCGCGCCCAGCGCCGTGGCCATCTTGAAGGTGGAACCGGGCGAATCGCGCGTGCCGATGGCGCGGTTATACATGGGATTGTGTTCGTCGGTCACGAGCTGGTTCCAGTATTCCTTGTCGATCGTGCCTTCGAGCGCGCTCAGGTCGAAGCCCGGATAGCTCGTCATGGCGATCACGCGGCCCGTGTTGACCTCGATGGCCACCGACGCGCCTTCCTCGGCCAGCTCGATCTCACGGCCTTCCTCTTCGTACTTTTCCAGAACCTCCGCGTTTTCCCTTTTCCAGTGATCCGTCTCCATCACCTGCAGCTGCTCGGCGTGAATGTCCGCGATGGTCTCCGCGAGGGCCTGCTCGGCCACGGCCTGCACGCGCGTATCCAGCGACAGGATGACGCTGCTGCCGTCCACGGGGGCCTCATAGGACAGCTCGCGGATGGCCTTGCCGTTCCGGTTGACCTCCACCACGCGGGTGCCCTGCCGGTAGGAGACGTATTGCGACAGCTGATCCTCCAGCGAGGCTTCGATGCCGCTCTGCCCGATCAGGGCGTTGCGCGGATAACCGCGTTCCTGGTAAGCGTCCATGCTTTCAGCCGAGGTGATTTTCGTCACATAGCCGATGTTGTGCGCGGCCAGCGTCTTCTGCGGATACACGCGTGTGGAGCCCTCGGCGATCTCGATGCCCATCAGGTCGGAGGATTCCGCCTCGATCTGGCACACGCATTCGTAGCCCACGTCCTCCGCGATGACCACGGGCGAGCCGTTGAAGTTGTTCATGCGCTGCAGCTGCCACACGCTGAGCACCTGTATCTTCTGCGCCTCGGAAAGGTAATCCGGCAGCACGTAGTTTTCGCACAGCTTGCCGAACAGCTGGGAGACATCCGTCTTGGTGAGATAGAAGTTGGAGCGCCACTGGGAAATGCGCTTTGCGTTGGCCGCTTCGTTGGCGGTGCCGGTGTTGAACCGCCACTCGCCGTTTTCGTCGCGCTCGAGCCAGAACTCGAGATCGACCGTCTTGCCATTGGCCTCGATAATCTGTATGGCGCGGATGATGGACTGCGTGTATTTTTGGCGAGCCGCCTTTGAGGACTGGTTCGGGTCGCGGTAGAACGTCACGTTATAGGTGCTCTTGTCGTAAGCCAGCGGGATCATATTCGCGTCGTATACGGTGCCTCGGCGGCCGTACAGCTTATAGGTTTTTGTGGAGCGGACCTCGGCGAGCGCCGCGTAAGTATCCTGCTCGCCGATTTGCATATAGCCCAGTTTAACGGCCATGGCGGCGAACAGCGCCACGATGATGAGCGTAAGCGACACCATGCGGAATGTGGTCGGTTTCATCTTTTTCACCCCTTTCGGAGAGCCTTGGAGCTTTTTATGCGGAGGTTATCTCGGCGCGAAGCGCGAGCGGCTGGGTCTGAGCAGCCTGTCCAGCAGGAACTGGCCGCCGTACACCAGCGCCACATACACGGGCAGGCGCGCCATGGAGCGAAGCAGCAGCCCCGTTTCAAACTGCAGGGACATGAGCACGACATAGATATCCATGACGATCTCATACAGCGCGAAGCATACCGTCGCGGAAATCACCGGCGCCAGACGGCTGCGCCACATGACGCGGCCGAACCAGCCGCCCGCGTAACCCATCAGGGCGTAGATCGCCGTCATCAGGCCCAGCGGCGTCGATACGGTGATATCCACCAGAAGGCCCATTATCATGCCGTAGAGCACGCCGCGGGTACGGCCCAGCAGCAGGCCCAGGCTGTGAACCAGCGCCAGTCCGAACACCGGCACGAGCCAGAAGTCCGTCAGCGCGGGCAGCAGGGATGTATCCAGCAGAAACACGATGGCAATGAGCAGAAACGGCAGAATTCTTCGGATCATTGATGCTTCAACCTCGTCAGGAGTTGGCCCATATATCCTCCAGGAAATCGCCCAGCGTAACCGGCGCGCGGGTGGCGTTCGGGTCGGGCGTCGAGGTGGGATAGGCCCAGTCGTTGGGCGCGTTCGTGGGCAGCGCGTATTCAGCCGGCACGGGCGTGGCGTTCGGATCGGGCGTATCAGTGGGCTTCGCGCGCGTCGTGGCCGTGGGCAGCGGCGCCTTGTCCTCGCCCACCGTCTCGATCACCGTGCGCAGCACAAGCACCTCTTCAATGTGCTGGAAATCCGCCGCTGGCTTCACGACCAGATACTGATCGGAGGTATCCGACTGCCGGCTGACCTCGGTAACCGTACCCACGACGAGACCTTTGGGATAAACGCCGTCCAGGCCCGAAGAGACGACCGAATCGCCGGGCATGATATCGTTGACGGAAGGCACATAGTACATGCGGCAGGAATCGTCGTCCGAGGCCGCGCTGAGCTGGCCGCGCATGATGCCGTTGTCGCGCGTCCGCTCGATCAGGCAGGAGACGGCGCTGTCCGCGCTGATGATGCACACCACCTTGGCGTAATTCAGGCCGGCCTCGTAGACGCGCCCGACAAGCCCGTCCGCGCTGATGACCGCCATGCCCTTGACCACGCCGGAAAGCGAGCCTCGATTGATGGCGAATATGTCGAACCAGCGCCCGGTGTCCTTGGCGATGACCTTGGCATAGATGGGATCAAGCGTGTCGTAACGGCTCTGCGCGTCCAGCAGCGCGGTGAGGCGGTCGTTCTCGCGCGCCTCCTCCTCCAGCTGACTGAGCTGGTACTGAAGCTGCATGTTCTCTACCTGCAGCTGGTCATAAGCGCTGCGCAGGCGGCTGGTATCCATAAGATCATTGACGCGGTCGCGCACCCAGCCCGTCGCGTTCGATACGAAGCCCTGAACCGGCGTCACCAGAGATCCGACCGCGTTCTCTGGCAGCGATATCTCGCCCTGAACCTTGACGTAGATAAAGAAGGCGATGGCCAGCGCCGCCAGGCCGACCAGCACGCCGAACAGTATGCTGCCCAGCCTGCCGCGCTGTCCCTTTCCGTTTCCCTTTTTCCTCCGCCCCAGCGAGGCCGCTTTTTTCACCGTCCGCGCGTTCTTCGCGGCCTTGCCGGAGCTTTCCGGTGTCGATTTATTCACCATACGGCTCTATCTCCAGAATCATTAGCCTTTTCGCGTTCGTTTCAGCGCCTCTATTCGCCGGTGGCTTCGGCGGCGCTGGAGCGGATGAGCGCGCTCAGCAGACGCTCGTTCGTGGCGACCGCTCCAAGGCCGATGGCCACGTCGTCCTGCGGATGCCGGCTCATGGTCACGGTCAGGCCCGTCTCTC
Organism: Clostridia bacterium; assembly: GCA_017620115.1. GTDB lineage: Bacteria > Bacillota > Clostridia > Christensenellales > Aristaeellaceae > Firm-10. The sequence continues at coordinate 15,569 of JAFZRB010000333.1, forward strand.
TGCGCAGGCGCTTGTCCAGTCCATCCAGCAGCGCGCCGCCGCCGGTCAGCTGAATGCCCCGCTCGCGGATATCCGCCGACAGCTCCGGCGGAATGTTGTAAAGCGCGTTGCGGATGGCGTCCACGATGCGCTGTACCGGCTCGTCCAGCGCGCGCTTGATGTCCTGCGCGGAAACCTGGATGGAGGCCGGCGCGCCGCTCACGGCGTCCTTGCCCTTCAACAGCACCGGATCGTCGTCCGCGTCGATGTTTTCCTCGCTCGCGGTGCCCACCTCGCGCTTGAGCTGCTCCGCGGTGCGCATGCCGATGACCACCTTCTTCTCGCGCCAGAACCAGCGCACGATGGCCTCGTCCATATCCTGCCCGCCGAAAAAGAGCTTGCGCAGCGCCACGATGCTGTTCATGCTCAGCACGGCGATTTCCGTGACGCCGCCCCCCAGCGAGATGATCAACGTGCCGCGCGGCTTGGCGATATCCAGATCCGCGCCGATGGCCGCGGCGACCGGCGTGCGCAGCGCCGCCACGCGCTTCGCGCCCGTGGCGTTCATGGCCTGGAAGAGCGCCGCGCGCTCCACCTTCGTCGCGCCGCCGGAAAGGCCCGCTACCAGCGTGGCCTTGTCCATCGGCTTCTTGCGGCCCGTGGCCTTTTCGGCCAGCGCCACCATCAAAAGCGCCGTGAGCTCGACGTCGGCCACCGCGCCGAACTGCACCGGCGAGATCAGTTCGGTATCCCGCGCCGTCCGGCCGGACATGGAGCGCGCCTCCTGGCCCACCGCCAGAACCTCCTGCATGTTTTCCGCGTTGACGAGCACGCAGGTAGGCTCGCGCAGGGCCACCCCGTCCTCCGAATTCAGAAAGATCGACGTCTGCATCGTGCCCACGTCGACGCCTATTCCCTCAGCACCAAATAGCGGCATATCTGTCCTCCGGCTTTTCAGCCCAGCATTTCATCAAGTATATCCCGAAGGCGCTCCGTCGGCAGGCCGATGACGTTGTTGAAAGAGCCCTCGAACGCCTCCACAAACGCCCCCGCACCGCCCTGAATGGCGTATGCGCCCGCCTTGTCGCGCGGCTCGCCCGTGGCGACGTACGCGCGAAGCTCATCCTCAGTCAGCGCGCGGAAAACCACCCGCGTGCCAACCGCGCACAGCGCGCGCCGGCCCGTTCGGGTGTCGGTCACGCACAGCCCGGTGAACACGTCGTGGGCGCGGCCTGAAAGCGCGCGCAGCATGTCCATGGCTTCGGCGTCGTCAGCCGGTTTGCCCAGCGTGCGGCCGTCCAGCGCCACCAGCGTGTCCGCTGCGATGACCACGGCGTCCGGGCAGAGCGCGCAGGCCGCGTCCGCTTTTCGACGAGCCAGCTCACGAACCTGTTCCTCCGGCGCGCCGAACGCCGTTTCATCCACATCGGTCGTGCAGACGTCGAATTCATAGCCCATTTTCGCCAGCAATTCACGCCGCCTCGGCGAGCCGGACGCCAGCACGATCCGGCGCCCGCGGTTTCGGGTTTCGGTCATAAACAAGTCTCTCCCGCGTATGCTTTCGCGCGCCGTCCGCACCGATGGACACACGACGCCTTTTACTATTATAGCATACTCTGGCGCAAGATGAAACCATCTAATTAAAAACGCCTGTAAATTATCAGAATTTCCAGATTGCCGCCGCCTGCCGTCAACTGGCAGGATAGCCGGCGGCGCGCCGCGGCATTCTAATGGGGCGAAACGGCGCAGGAAGGATCTGATTCGACATGGAAAAAGCTTCTGATTCACGAAAGAAGGCGCTCGGCTGGCTGACGGCGGCGTTCGCGGCGCTGCTGCTCTCCTCCGGGCCGGTGAGGCAGCTGAGCGCGCTGCCCGATCTCATCCGCATTTCGGAAGGCGCGACGGCGCGGATCGAGCTGGGCTGGCCCATGACGGCCGCCGTGAGGCAGGACGAGCCGGTGCTTTCCAGCCTGAGCGAGACGCTCAGCGACGCGACGCAGGTAAGCCTCACGGCTGAACGCGAGGGCGAGGCGTCCGTCACGTTCCGCCTGCTGGGCATCCTGCCCCTGCGAACGGTCGATGTCTCGGTGGACGGCGCGCGGACCGTGGCGCCGGGCGGGCAGTCGGTGGGCATCGCGCTGGCCACGCAGGGCGTAGTGGTGGTCGGGCTGAGCGATCCGGGCGGCAGCATTCCCGGCCCCGCGCGGCTTGCGGGCGTGAAGCCGGGCGACGTGATCAGCGCGGTGGACGGCGCGCCGCTCGAAAACGCCGAAGCGCTCACGCGGCGCGTGGCGGACGGCGCGCCCCTCTCCCTCACGCTGCGGCGCGGCGGGCAGGTGTCCACGATCGACGTCACCCCGACCGCGGACGCCGGCGGCGCGTACCGCCTTGGCCTGTGGGTGCGCGACAGCACCGCGGGCATCGGCACGATGACCTTCTACGATCCCGAAACCAGCGGCTACGGCGCGCTGGGTCACGCCGTGACCGACCCCGACACCGGCATCACCCTGCCCGTGCGCCGGGGCGATCTGATGGAGAGCGCCGTCACAGCCATCGAGCCGGGCAAAAAGGGCGAACCGGGCGAACTCGTCGGCCATTTCACGCCGGAGAGCCGCGTGCTGGGCAGCATACTGGCCAACACCCCGCTGGGCATCTACGGCGAGCTGAGCGAACCGCTTACGAATGAATTGTTCCCCGGCGGCGTGCCGGTTATGTCCTCCGGCGAGGTCCGACCCGGCCCGGCGCAGCTTTTGACCACGCTGGACGACGGCGGCGTGCGCGCCTACGACTGCGAGATCGTGAAGCTGACCGGCTCGACGAACGCCGAGCGCAGCTTCGTGCTGCGGGTGACCGACCCCGAGCTGCTGCGGCGCACCGGCGGCATCGTTCAGGGCATGAGCGGCAGCCCGGTTTTGCAGGAAGGCCGGCTGGCCGGCGCGGTGACGCACGTGTTCGTGAGCGACCCCACGCGGGGGTATGGGGTTTTTATTGAGAATATGATTGAAACGATGGAGGAGACGGTGGAAGAGGCGGCGCTGGAGAGACGGAATTAGCAATTAGCAATGAGCAATGAGCAATTAGTAATTTGAAAAGAGCTCCCGTCCGGGCGGGCGGGAGCTTGAAGCGCGGGGCAGCCGTTCAGCCGGTCGTGCGCGTCGGGACAGGTGCCGTTTGAGGTTGGGGCGGGAGGCAAAGGCGTCTTCGCCAATCTCTGTCACGCCGTCCGGAATCGTTATGTTCGTCAGTCTGGAGCAAAATGAAGACGCAC
>JAFZRB010000334.1 GCA_017620115.1 Clostridia bacterium
CGCCGCAGGCGACTGATGAGGTGTTATCGTCGCGACCAGCATCCTATTGCGATAGACAGCAAAGAGCCGGGCTAACACCTCATCCGCCTCTCACGAGGCACCTTCCCCTCGAAGGGGAAGGCAAGGTTTTATCGCTTCAACAAACCCCAATTTGTCCGCCTTCACAGCTTGCTGTTCAGCAGCGCCACGGCGGCGTCGGAGAGCTTCGTCAGCATGGCCTGCGTGTCTTCGGCCGAGCCGGAAACGGCGTTCACGTACAGCTTGATCTTGGGTTCGGTGCCGGAGGGGCGCACGCAGATCCAGCCGCGGTTCGCCAGCTCGTAATAGAGCACGTTGGATTCCGGCTGTTCCAGCTTCTCCACCGCGCCGTCGGCCGTGCGGCGCTCGCCGCAGGCGTAATCGCGCACGGCGACGACCTTCACGCCGTCGAAATCGGCGGGGGCGTTTTCGCGCAGCGCCTTCATGAGGCCCGCCATCTGCGCGAGGCCGTCCTTGCCGGCCAGCGCGAAGGAGGTGACCTTCGCGTCGTACCAGCCGTATTTTTTGTAGAGCGCCTGCAGGCCGTCGTAGAGCGTCATGCCCTGCTTCTTGTACCAGGCGGCGGTCTCGGCGATGAGCATGGAGGCGTTCACGCCGTCCTTGTCGCGCACGTCCGTGCCGGAGAGGTAGCCGCAGGATTCCTCGAAGCCGAACACGAAGGTGTGCTCGCCCGTGGTCTCGAACTGCTCGATCTTCTCGGCGATGAACTTGAAGCCGGTCAGCACATCGATCATGGCGCAGCCGTAGTCCTCGCAGATGGCGCGCGCCATTTCGGTGGACACGATGGACTTCACCGCCGCGGCGTTGGCCGGCAGCGTGCCCAGCGCGGTGCGCCGGTCGAGGATGTAATTGAGCAGCAGGCAGCCGATCTGGTTGCCCGTGAGGCCGTGCACGCCGCCCTCGCCGTCCAGCACGGCGATGCCCACGCGGTCGCAGTCCGGGTCGGTGCCGAACACCACGTCCGCGCCCAGCTTCTTTTGAAGCGCCAGGCCCATGGCCAGCGCCGCTGGATCTTCGGGGTTGGGCACCTTCACGGTGGGGAAGTCCGGATCGGGCTTCTCCTGCTCGGGCACCACGGTCACGTTCGTGAAGCCGATCTCGCGCAGCATCCGGCGCACCGGCACGTTGCCGGAGCCGTGCAGAGGGGTATAGACGATCTTGAGCTTGTCGCCCATTTCGCGGATGAGTTCGGGCGAGATGGACAGCTTTTTCACGCAGGCGATGTAGGCGTCGTCCAGCTTTTCGCCCACGATTTCCAGAAGCCCTTTCGCCCTGGCTTCTTCCTCGTCCATCGCCGCGGACTCCTGGTAGCTGGTCTCGTGGATGAGCGCGAGGATCTCGTCGGCGCGCTCAGGCGGCATCTGGCCGCCGTCCTCCCAGTACACCTTGTAGCCGTTGTACTGGCGCGGGTTGTGGCTGGCGGTGACGACGATGCCCGCGATGGCCTTCAGATAGCGCACGGAGAACGACAGCTCCGGCACGGGCCGCAGCGATTCAAACAGATACGCCTTCACGCCGCGCGCGGCCAGCGTCAGCGCCGCCTGCCTGGCGAACACGTCCGAGCAGCGGCGGGAATCGTAGGCGATGACCACGCCCCGCGCCGCCTGGCCGGGTACGCGGTTTATATACTTCGCCAGCGCGCAGGTGGCCCGGCGCACGTTGTAGGCGTTCATGCGGTTCGTGCCCGCGCCCAGCACGCCGCGCAGGCCCGCCGTGCCGAACGACAGCTCGGTATAGAACCGATCCTCGATCTCCTTCTCGTCGCCGGCGATGCTCTCAAGCTCCTTCACCGTCTCGGGGTCGTCCCTGAAATCCCTCAGCCAGGCCTCGTAGGTTTCGCGATAGGTCATCGTCATCATTCCTTTCCTAAGCGGGTAAAAGCGGGAAGTTATCCTCACGTTATCCACAATTTCCACCGTTAAATCACGAAAGTGTGGATAATTCTGTGGAAAACCGCATCCTTATCAGCATTTTCCACAGCTTATCCACACTCCGGCGTTTCGGTTCTTATTTGGCCTCTTCGGCGAGGAACTTATTCAGTTCCTCCACCAGCTTCTCGGCGTCGACGCCGTGAACGGCGGCCGCGTCCTGAATGCTTTCGCCGGTGGAAACCGGGCAGCCCAGGCAGTGCATGCCGAAGCCCAGGAAGATGGGCGCGGTGCGGCGGTCGATGTTGAGAACCTCGCCGATGGTCATTTCCTTATTGACGGTTGCCATGAAATAAACCTCCTGTTCGCATGGTTATATCATTATTGTACGCCGAATCCCGCAAAAAAGCAATGGGAGAACTGTTATTTTCAGGTCGGTTTCTTTCGATTCCTGTTGCTGTTCAGACTTTCTTCCTCAGGGGAACCTTCTGCCGAAATTGCAAATCACTAATTCCTGATTCCCCTCACACCTCCACGGTCATGCCGTCGTAGGCGATGAGGAAGTCCGGCAGCAGCGCCTGAAGCTCCCCGTAGGGCAGCAGGCCGTTGTGCGAAAAATGATTGGCGACGAACACCGTGCGCTCGTCCGCCGCGCCGCGGGCTATGAGCCTTTCGCGCACGCGCCTGTTCTCCGTCGCGCCCATGTGGCCCACGTAGCTCACGTCGAGCCGGCCGTTGGTGCAGTCCAGCGAGACGAGATCGAGCCGCCGCCCCGCGAGGAATTCCATGTCCGTGGGGGTGAACTCATCGGTGTCGTGGGCGTAGAGCAGGCGCTTTCCGTCCTTCTCGATGAGATAGAACAGCGCTTCCTCGGAGCGATACAGCGTGCGGCCTTCAAACGTGACGGGCCAGAGGCCGCCGTCGCGCGACACGCAGTGCACGGCCTCCAGCGGCGTCACGGCGTAGCCCTCGACGTCGACCGTCTCGAAGGGCTTCACGCGCCGGAACGCCAGCCAGTCGCTCTTGACGCCCGCCAGCCGTTCGCCCACCCGCTCGTTGCCGTAGAGCGTCATGGGCGGCTCGCCCTCGGGTATATGCGCGAAGGTGGGCCGGCGCAGGGCGATGTCCTCGATGTCGAAATGGTCCTCGTGGGTGTGCGTGATGAGCAGCGAGCGCACGGCCGAATAGTCGAGGCCGTTGTCCAGCTCGTGCTTGTAGGAATCGGGGCCGAAATCGATCTTGATGCGGCCGTCCAGCATCGCGCCGGAGCGGGTTCTGATCTCGCGGCTGCCCGCGCGGCGGGCGTACTGGCAGAACGCGCAGCGGCAGAACAGCGCGGGCGCGCCCTCCGCCGCGGCGGTGCCGAGATATTGAAGCTTCATAGCCGTCTGTTCCTCCTGATACTCATAGTCATCCGATATCGCGCCCGAATACTTCCCACTCGACGAGCGACGGGAACGCGGAGGGATCGTCGCTCTTCACCATGTTCTGCAGGCGCAGCCAGGAAACGCGGTGCGCGCCCAGGTCGATGAACTGCCGATCGCCCGTCTTCCGCAGCGGGAAGTCCCGCACGAAGCCGTCGCTGAGCTCGACCTGCCCCCGCACCCACCAGGCGTCGTGCGGGAAATCCGCGCGCAAGGTCAGCGCCATCCCGTCGATCTCGACCTCGCGGCCCAGATCGAGCCTGCACCAGGCGTCCTCGCGCGCGCCGATGCCCCAGCTCTGATAGGGCCAGTCGCCGTGGCTGACGTTGTGGCGCAACCCGTCGATGACGTTGCGCGCCGCGAACACCGATTCGCCGCGCGTTTCCACGTTGGCAGTGCAGTGCGGGAAAAACGCCGTGTCGCCCCGCAGGTCGGCGGGGTTGCAGGCCAGGTTGCGGCGCGCGGCGCACTCATCGCCCGTCATGGCGCGCGCCGAGGCGATGTGCCGGCCGGGCATGAACACGGCGGGGCTGTACGCCCGGCGGCCCTCGCCGAAGGGAACGGGCCAGCGCATGACGCCGTTTGGCAGGTATACCTCGCCCGGCGCCATGGCGGCGTCCATCTGAACCATCAGGTGCTTCGCGTCGTCGCAGGCGACGACGAGGCTGTCGCCCTCGGCATACTCGGCCCGCGCGCACAGCAGCGCCTCCGAGGCGCCTTCGGCCCGCGCGACCACCTCGTCGCGCGCGTTTCGGTATTCGATACGGATCATGCTCTTTTTCCTCCCCGTGCTGCGTTGAATTGTCCGCCCCTATTATAGCATAGAAACCGCCGCGTGAAAACGGTCTGGCCAGGGCCGCGCCGCATTTCTTTTCGCGCGCCGCGCCGCATTTCCGGCGGACGCCAGGCTTGAATTTGCCGCAGAAGTGTAGTATACTCTTCACAGACGCCGGCCTGTTTGCCGGGAAAAAGCCTACGACACAGAGGGAGGAAAGAATCATCATGACATTTGACGAACTGCGGCTCTCCCAGGCGGAGTACGCGAAGGCGCTCGCCGACAAACTGGCGCGCAAGATGTCCCATTCTCTGGCCGCCGCCAAAGGCGCTGACTTCATTCCCTACACGGTTCGGGAAGGCAAATGGGTTCCCGCAGGCCCCGTGGGCCGCAGCAGCATCAGCTGGTGGACCAACGGCTTCTGGCCGGGCGAAATGTGGGAAATGTATCGCCTGACCAAGGACGAAGCCTATAAGGAGGAGGCCGAGCGCGCCGAAAAAATGCTCGACGAGGCGCTGTACAACATCGACGCGCTGCATCACGATGTGGGCTTCATGTGGCTTATCTCCTCCGGCGTCAACTTCCGCATGACCGACAACGATCAGAGCCGCAAGCGCGCGCTGCTGGCCGCCAACATCCTGGCCGGCCGGTTCAATCCGCTGGGCTTCATCCGCGCCTGGAACGGCAACCGGACGGGCTGGGCCATCATCGACACCATGATGAACCTGAACCTGCTGTACTGGGCCAGCGACTTCACCGGCGACCCGCGCTTCCGCAAGATTGCCATGATCCACGCCGACACCGCCATGAAGTATTTCGAACGCGAGGACTGCTCCTGCAACCACATCGTGATCTTCGATCCCGAAACCATGGCCTTCGTGAACAACCCGGCCGGCCAGGGCTACGCCTCCGGCTCCTCCTGGAGCCGCGGCCAGAGCTGGGCGCTGTACGGCTTCACCCTGAGCTGGATCCACACCGGCAAAAAGGAATACCTCGACACCGCGCGCAGGGTCGCGAAATACTTCGTGAGCCAGATCCAGGACGACTGGATCCCGCGCATCGACTTCTGCCAGCCCGCGGACGTCGATCTCAAGGACTCCTGCGCCGGGGCCATCGCCGCCTGCGGCCTCATCGAGCTGGCCCGCCAGGTCGGCGGCGAAGAGGCGGAGTTCTTCTTCAACGCCGGCGTGAACATGCTGAAAGCCATGGACGAAAACGCCTCCGACTGGAGCGACGGGTATCCGGCCATCCTCACCAAGTGCTCCTCCGCCTACCACAACGGCGATCACCACATCGCCATGGTCTACGCCGACTTCTTCTTCATCGAGGCCGTGCGCAAGCTGCTGGGCGACGAGTTCCTGTTCTGGTGATACGAGAATGCGAGGGGGAACCTTTCCCCCTCGCACAGTCTGTCGAAATAGGCCACCTCGTGGTGACCTTGTTCGACAGACTGAGGCGGCGGGGCCGGCGCATGAATGCCGGCCCCGCCGCTTTGCTTTCGTTTTCGTTTCTTACGCCACCATGCCGGCGACCACGCTGAAGGTCGCGCCGTCGTAGTCGACGGGGCCGGTGTAATCCACGGCCAGGCGGCCGGCGATCACGTAGAACCAGTAGCCGTCGTACAGCTGAAGGCCGGTGTACTGGATCTGAACCTGGCCCTGCGCCACGAAGTACCACAGGCCGTCGGTGGGGTTCTGGATGAGGCCGCTGTACTCCTGCAGCAGGCGGCCCGCAGAGACGATGAACACGCCGCCGTCATAGCTCACCACGTCCGTGCGGGTGGTGTCGCACACGCCGTTCTCCAGGTAGAACCACTGCCCGCCGTATTCCGCGAGGCCGCTGTACTGCAGCTGGGCCTGGCCGTTCGCGCAGAAGTACCACACGCTCGGGTTGTTGGGGTCCTGAACGAGGCCGTTGGCGTCGGACACCACGTAGCCGTTTCCGGCGAAGAACAGGCCGCCGTCGTATTCGGCGAAGCCCACGAAGTCGGCGGGGAACATGGTCTGAACGACGGCGAACTGCGGGACGCCGGGGCACTTGGAAAAGGCGCTGCCGCTGATCTTGATCTCGCTTTCGTCCGCTTCGATGACGATCGAGGAGAGCGACGTGCAGC
>JAFZRB010000335.1 GCA_017620115.1 Clostridia bacterium
ATCCTCGGCACAGAATCGAGCAGCGCGCGGCCGTATTCCGTGGCGGGACGCGCGAAGAACCGGGCTGTTTCGCCGCGCTCTATGATCTGCCCGGCGCGCATGACGGCCACCTCGTCGCACAGATAGCGGATGACGCCCAGGTCGTGCGATATGAACAGGATGGTGAGATTCCGCTCCTGCCGCAGCGCCCGGATGAGCTCCAGCATTTTCAGCTGCACGGACACGTCCAGCGCCGAGGTGGGTTCGTCCGCGATGAGCAGCTCGGGCTCCACGCACAGCGCCCGCGCCAGCGCGATGCGCTGCTTCTGGCCGCCGGAAAACGAGCGCGGCAGGCGATCCAGCGTATCCTCCGGCAGCTCCATGCGTTCGATCAGCGCGCGGCATTTCGCGCGCACGTCGGCTTTCGTCGCGGCGCCGTGAAACAGCATGGCTTCGGACAACGTGCGGCCGATGCGGTGCTTCGGGTTCAGCGAACCCTCCGGATTCTGGAAGACCATCTGGATCTTCCGGCAGACGGCCTTGCCGCGCTTTCCGGAGAGGCGCTCGCCGTTCAGCAACACCTCGCCCGCGGCGGGTTTCAAGAGCCCCGTCGCTACGCGCGCCACGGTCGACTTTCCGGAACCGGACTCGCCCACCAACCCCACGATGCGGTGTGGCGTGAGCGCCAGGTCGACGCCGCGCAGCACCTGTCCGTCACCGTAGCCCGCGCTGATGCCCCGCAGTTCCAAAACAGGCGTCATGTCAAGCCTCCATTTCCGGCACTGGCAGAACGGCGCCGATCAGCGTTCGGGTGTATTCCTCGCGGGGAGACGTGAGGACTTCGCGCGTCGGGCCGCTTTCGATGACGCGGCCCTGCCGCATCACGGCCAGACGCTCGCACAGTTGCGCCGCCACGGCCAGGTTATGCGTCACGAATACGATGGCGAAGCCCAGCTCCCGCTGCAGCGAGCGGATCAGCTCGATGGTCTGCTTTTGAACGGTCACGTCCAGCGCGGTGGTGGGCTCGTCGCACAGCAGCACGTCCGGCCGGCAGGCCAGCGCCATGGCGATCAGCAGCCGCTGGCACTGCCCGCCCGAGAGGCTGCCCGGAAAACGGTCTCGCACGGCCAGTTCCTCCGGCAGCGACAGCCGGCTGAGCAGCTGGGAGGCCCGCGCGCGCGCCGTCTGCGCGTCCGCGCCCTGCCGCGCGGCGATCACCTCGCACAGCTGGCGAAAGACCGGGCACAGCGGGTCGAGCGCGCTCAGCGGGTTCTGGAAGATCATGGCGCAGTTGGGGTTGTCGAGGCGGCTTTCGTGCGTCTCTGAGACGCCCGGCGGCAGCAGGCCGATGAGGCTTTTGAGCGTCAGCGTCTTGCCCGAGCCGGATTCGCCCACCAGCCCCAGCGTCTCCCCGGCGCGCAGCGAGAGCGACACATTCTCCACCAGCCGGTCTCCCGCCCGGTTGAAGAGGTTCAGCCCCTTCACTTCCAAAACCACATCGTTTTCCATCCGTCCACCTGCTTTTATCCGTCTTTATTGCGAATTGCCGATTATCTCCACACGTCCGCCAGGCCGTCGCCGATGAAGGACAGGCCGATGCCGGTGTAGACCACCATCAGGCCGGGAATGACGGAAAGCCACCAGGCGGTGGTCATGAAGTTCTGCCCCTCGGCGATCATCGCGCCCCAGTCAGGGGTGGGCGGCGTGATGCCGATGCCCAGATATCCCAGCGTCACGATGATGGCCAGCAGCCCCGCCATGTCGGTCATCAGCACCACCACGGCCTGCGGCAGCACGTTCGGGAAAACCTGCGTGGCGATGATGCGCAGATCGGAATACCCCGTGAGCTTCGCGGAGGCCACCCATTCGGCCCCGCGCAGCGAAGCGGTCACGCCGCGGGCCACGCGCGCGTAAACCAGCCAGCCCACCAGCATGAAGGTGATGAAGATGCCGTGAATGCCCGCGCCTGTGGCGAAGGCCACCACCACAACCAGCAGGTAATAGGGGAAGGCGATGAAGGTGTCGGTCGCCAGCGTGACGAACCACTCGACGCGGCCTCCGAAATAGCCCGATACCATGCCCAGAAACACGCCGATGACGAACGGCGCGATTTCCGCCAGAACCATGACCGGCAGATCGACGCGCGCCGCGTAAAGCACGCGGCTGAGCATATCGCGCCCAAGCTGATCCGTGCCGAAAGGATGCTCGCCGCCCGGCGGCGTCAGGAAGGCGTAGAGATCCTGCTCCAGGGGGTCGAAGCGGCAGATGACCGGCGCCAGCAGCGCCGACAGCGCCAGCGCGCCCATCATGAGAAGGCCGATCCACAGCGTAAGCCGGCCGCGCCAGGCCGCGCGGGTTCTTTGCCGTTTCATGCGCCGCACCTCCTCACGCCCGGCTTCTGGGATCGACCTTGTGCGCGACGAGGTCGGCCAGAAAGCTGATGATGACCACGAACACCGCGCAGTACAGCGCCACGGCCTGCACCAGCGGGAAATCGCGGTTTGAGACGGCCTCGAACAGAAGGCTGCCCACGCCCCGCACCGCGAACACCTGCTCAACCACCAGCGTGCCGCCGATGAGGTAGCTGAGATTCACGCTGAAGAGCATCAGCGTGGGCACAAAGGCGTTGCGCAGCACATGGCGTAGCAGGATGACGCGCCGCGGGAGCCGCGCCGCCCGCAGCGTGGTCACAAAATCGGCCTCGAGCACCTCCAGGAGCCGTTCCCTGAGCGAGCGGACCAGCGGGGGAATCTGCCCGAACGACACCGTGATCGCCGGCAGGATCAAGCTGTGGAGCGCGCCCAGCGCGCCTGTCTTCACGCCGCCCACGGGAAACCAGCGCAGCCTCACCGCGAACAGCAGGATAAAGAGCAGCCCTGTCCAGAACACGGGCATTCCCTGCGTAAAGGCCGGCACGACGCGCACGGCCTGATCGAACAGGCCGTCCTTGTGGGTGGCGGCGAGGAAGGCCAGCAGGATGGACAGGGCCACCGTGATGAGCGACGACAGCGCCACCAGCCCCAGCGTCACCGGCGCGAACTTGAGCACGAGCTGGCGGCAGGATACGCCGTATTTGATGGAATCGCCGGTATCGGCGCGCAGGAACACGTTCCGCAGAAAGCGCAGGAACTGCTGCCAGGCCGGCAGGTTGAGGTTCAGCCGCTCGCGCAGCGCGTCGATCGACGCTGTCGTGGCGTGATCGCCCAGCACCATCACCGCCGGATCGCCCGGTACCAGCCGGATGATGAAAAACACCGCCGTCGTCACCAGAACGACGACCAGCGCGGCGCGCAGCAGCGCCCGCCGCAGCCAGAGGCGGAACTGTTTTTTCTCCTGTGGCGTTGATGTGTGAGCCATGATCTCATTCCTTACAAAAACGATAGGGAGTGTACCCTGTAACGCTGCGTGGGCAGGAGCGTTTCGCCCCTGCCCCTGTATCCAGGTTTATATGGCGGGCCGTTATTTTTTCACGACGTCGTTGAAGTCCGCCGTGCCGTTGGGCAGGATCACCAGCCCCTCGACGTTGTTCCGCACGCCCACCACGCGGCTGGCGTAATAGAGCGGAATGTAGGGAACCTCGTCGGCCAGCAGCTGCTGAAGCGAAGCGTAGATGGAAGCGCGCTCGTCGCCGTCCAGCGTTACCTGACCGGCCTTCATGAGGGCGACGGCCTCATCGTTTTTGTAGCTCGTCCAGTAGCACTGGCTGAAGCCCTCGGGATCAACCTGGAAGGCGAAGATGGAATCCGCGTCCGGGAAGTCCGCGATGGCGCTGTTGATCATCATGGAGAAATTCAGGCTGCGGAAATCCGAGCGGAAGGTGGCGATTTCCTGCGCGTTGATGGCGATGTTGATGCCGATGGCCCGGCCCGCGGCCTGCACGATCTGCGCTTCCTGCAGGCGCACGTTGTTGCCCGAGGCGATGCTGATGGTGGTGTCGAAGCCGTCCGGGAAGGCGCTCAGCTTCAGCTCGTCCTCCGCGGCCTTGAGATCCAGCACGAGGGCGTTCACGGTGTCGGTGGTGCTGTAGCGGATGGTGGCGGGCAGCACGGTGTTGGCCGTTTCACCGTAGCCGAAGGTCAGCGCGCGGGTCATCGCGACGCGATCCAGCGCCAGCGCCAGCGCGCGGCGCACGTGCACGTCCGCGAAATGCTCGTCCAGCGTGTTGAAGAACAGCTCTTCAACCTCCCAGCCGCCGCGGGCGATGGTGTAGGTTTCGGCGTAATTGTCAATCTCGCCGGCGTTGGCGTAGGCCAGGGATTCCACGGCGTCAACCTCGCCGGCCTTGAGCTGGTTGATGGCCTGGTTGTCGTTCTCGACCACCTTGAAAACCAGCCTGTCGACGGTGGGCTTGCCCTCCTGCCAGTAGTATTCGTTCTTCACGAAGGTGAGGTCGCCCGCGGGATCCCATTCGGAAACCACGAACGGGCCTGTGCCCACGGGGTTCTGGAAGAATTCCTCCTCTGTCTTGCCGCCGAAATCCTTGGGCACGATGCCGTTGGAGAAGTTGGCCAGCTCAGAGAAGAAGGGCGTGTAGGCCTGGTTCAGCGTGATGACGACGGTCCTGTCGTCGGCCGCCTCGATGGATGCGATGTCCGCTTCCAGCGGCAGCGGGCCCTGAACCTCGATATGGCGGTTCAGCGAGAACACCACGTCCTCCGCGGTGACGGCCGTGCCGTCGCTGAATTTCAGGCCGTCGCGCAGCACGAAGGTGTACACCAGGCCGTCCTCGCTGATGGTGTGCGACGCGGCGAGGTAATCGGAAACGATGCCCTCCGTGTCAAATCGTACCAGCGGTTCAAACACCTTGTCAATCGCGAAAGCGTTATTTTCGGTGATCTCCCGGTGCAGGTTGAAGGAGGTCACGGAGTCGGCGCGGGCGTAGACGAATGTGGTCTCCGCCTCGTCGGCCAGAGCGGCCGGCGAAACGGCCAGCGCCAGAATGACGGCGAGCAGCAGGGCAATTTTCCTTTTCATGGTCATTCTCCTTTTTTGATGAATTTTGAACGATCAGCGCTCCTGAACGTTTTCGCTATCATAGCACATCAAACCTATTAAATCAATGGGTATTACGTTAATTATACGCCTTTCCGTTCGCATCATATAGACGAAGCGGACGGTCCGCTTGTTTCCCGCGGGGAGGATAAGAGCGATAAGAGTGCATTCATAAATATACTGTGGCATCCCCGAGAGCGCCCTGAATTTCGGGGATTTTCCGGGCCGTCAAACAAGATATTTGCATAAATTTACACTATTCAGGTATTTTTATGCTTGACAAGCGGAAAGGACGCGCCTATACTGTATTCATTCCCAACCGGAACGAGAAAGGAAGCGCACTATGATGAAACCTGCCATGAAATCCAAATTCGCCGTGATGTTCTCTCTGGCGCTGGCGCTTTGCATGCTGTTCAACGCCGCGTCCGCCTGCACCACTATCTATGTGGGCAGGGATCTGTCCGCCGACGGCTCCGTGATCTTCGGCCGCAGCGAGGACTATTCCAACAGCCAGAACAAGCTGATGTACGTCGCGCCTGCGGGCAAGCACGCCGCCGGCGAGGTGTATAACGGCTGCTACGGTTTCACCTGGACCTTTACCCATGACAGCTACGGCTATACCGCCTTCAGCGACGATAACGGCGACGGCGTCGGCGGCATCTGCCCCGACTGCGACGGCGATCACGCCCACACCCCCTATGAGGCGGCGGGCACCAACGACAAGGGCGTTACCATCACCGCCACCGAGACGATCGGTTCCGCCGACGCGGTGGCCGAGGTCGATCCCTATGAGGATCTGGGCATCGAGGAAGCGGAGATCGTCACCGTGGTGCTGAGCGAAGCGGCCACCGCGAAGGAAGCGCTGGATGTGCTGCTGGGCATCTACGACACCGCAGGCGCGAACGCCGGCTCGGGCATCGTCATCGCCGACAGCAGCGAGACCTGGTATGTGGAAAACGTGACCGGCCACCAGTACATCGCCGTGAAGCTGACCGACGGCATGGCGCTGGTGCAGCCCAACATGTCCATCATCGGAGCCGTCGATCTGGATGACGCCGACAACGTGATCGCCTCCGCGGGCCTCATCGAGGTGGCGCAGAAGGCCGGCTCCTTCGTGGGCGACGCGGACGCCAACGTGATCAACTACGTGTTGTCCTACAACGAGGGCACCGCCGCCAACGCCCGCATGGTGAACGCGCTGGCCTTCCTCGATCCCGCCTATGCCGATGCAGAAGCCGGGATCGATCCCGCGGCCTACCTCATCTCCAACGTCGGCGAGAACGGCGAGATCGTGCCCGTGTACACCGGCATCCATCCGGCAAACAAGCTGACCATCGAGGATGTGCAGGACTTCTATCACATCGGCAACATCGGCTATGTGCGCAACCTGGAAACCCACGTTTTCCAGATCAGCGGCGAAGGCGCGACGGGCATAATCGAGTGGGTCGCCATGGATGACGCCTCGGTGAACGTGTTCGTGCCCTACTATCCGATGCTCACAACCGACGTGGACGCCTCCTACAAGTTGAGCACGGCCACCGCCGAATTCGTGGAGGAGGAGCCCGCAGAGGGCCTGTACTACGCCACGAGCGTGAACCGCCGCGTCAACGGGGAGCGCGTCAGCGTCGACGGCTTTATGATCCTGCCCGAAAACTGGGCCGATTCCATGTACTGGAGCTTCGACGCCCTCAGCAACCTCATCAAGTCCGGCGCGGCGACGGAAGAGCAGGCCGCGGCTGTCTACGACGCGCTGTCCGCCAAGCAGGCGGAGGTGAACGAGACCTTCGCGGCGCTGACCGCGCAGCTCGCGGAAGCCGCCGATCCCGCGCAGCTCGCGACCGACTGGAGCATGAAGAACGCCCAGGCCGTGCACGAGCTGGCCGTGACGCTCACGAACGGCCTGATCGCCGAATAAAAAGCCGCAAAATCAATCGCAGGCCCTGTCCGCGCAAACCGCGGGCAGGGCCTGATTATACCTCTTGCATAGAAAACCCCCCGGCGGCGCCGGGGGGAAGATACTGCTTTTGAAGCTGTCATGGTCGCGTCTCGATGCGCTCGCCCCGTGGGTTTCGCCTGAGCCAGTCGACAAGCGCGGTTTCCGTGCGGATATCCTCATCGGTCAGCATACCGCCGCGGGCGACGTGATGCAGCTTGTGGGCGTCGGAGCCGCTGGTGAGGATGAAACCCTCGCGGCCCTGCAGCGCGCGCGCCATCGCCAGCTCGTTGTGGCTCTCGTGATCGGGATGGCCGTTATAAACCTCGATGCCGTCCAGCTGGTCGAGCGGGGCCTGCCTGAGCCCCTCGCGGAACGGATGCGCCTGAATGAGCAGCATCCGGCCTGTTTCATGCACGGCGCGATAGAATTCGCCTTCGTCCGCGCCGCTGTCCAGCAGCGCCATGAGCCAGGGAATGTCGTCCTCCCGCACGCCGAACAGCAGAAAATCCTCGTTGCCGCCCGTCATGCGCGCCTCCGCGCCCAGCAGCACGGTGAGCCCCAGCTTTTCGCCTTCGGCCTTCGCGGCGCGATAGCCGCTCACATACCAGGCGGCGCGATCCGGCGCGGGCATATCCTGGTTCTTGCGGGCGATCAGGTGGTCGGTGACGACGATGGCGTCATAGCCGGCCTCGTGATACAGCCGCGCCATCTCCGCTCCGGGTATCTTTCCGCAGCCGCTGACCTCGCTGGTATGAACGTGCAGATCAATCTTCATCGTCGTTTTTCAGGGTGATGACCACGCGGCGGTAGGGCTCTTCGCCTTCGCTGTGGGTCGTCACGTGGGGATTGCCCTGCAGCGCGGAGTGCAGCACGCGGCGCTCGTAGGGATTCATGGGCTCCATCGTCACCTTGCGGCCGGTTTTGCGCGCGCGGCCGGCCATGCGCAGCGCCAGCCTGGTGAGCGCTTCCTCGCGCTTGGCGCGGTAGTTCTCGGTGTCGAGCGACACGCGCATGTATTCGTCGCGATGCTTGTTCACCTGCAGGCTGGTAAGGTACTGGAGCGCGTCCAGCGTGTCGCCGCGCCGGCCGATGAGGATGCCCAGCGTGTCGCCCATCATGGCGACGGACAGGTGATCCGGCTCCTCCGTCACGCGGATGGCCACGGGCACGCCCATCTTTTCGGTCACGTTTTTCAGGAAATCATAGGCGATGCGGCCTTCTGTGCCCAGCGTCTCGGGATCGGTGGGCTCAAAGGGAACGGCCTCGGGCTTTGGCGCGGGGCGTTCTGCCTTTTCGGGGCGCTCGGCCCGTTCGCGCCTTCCGCTTCTCTCGGCGCGTCGCGGGGACGCCGCCTTTTCGCTCTTTTCGGGCTTTTCCGGCTTCA
>JAFZRB010000336.1 GCA_017620115.1 Clostridia bacterium
CACGATATGGGCATCGTCGAGGGCGGCAGCATGGCCATCCTGGCCGGCGCGGGCCCCATGGGTCTGGGCGCGATCGACTACGCCATCCACTGCGACCGCAGGCCCGGCCTGCTGGTCGTGACCGACATCGATCAGGCCCGCCTGGATCGCGCCGCCTCCATCTACACCACGGAGGAGGCCGAAAAGCACGGCGTGAAGCTCGTCTACCTGAACACCGCCGGCGAGGATCCGGTGGGTGAACTGATGGCGCTGACCGACGGCAAGGGCTACAACGATGTGCTGGTGTTCGCGCCCGTGCCGGCGGTCATCGAGCAGGGCGACAGGATCCTGGCCTTCGACGGCTGCCTGAACTTCTTCGCCGGCCCCACGAATCCCAACCTCACCGCCCCCTTCAACTTCTACAACGTGCACTACGCGGCGCATCACCTGGTCGGCACCAGCGGCGGCAACACCGACGACATGATGGAAGCGCTGGACATGATCTCCAAGGGCACGCTCACGCCCTCCGGCATGATCACCCACATCGGCGGCCTGGACGCGGC
The DNA here is from genome assembly GCA_017620115.1 of Clostridia bacterium. GTDB lineage: Bacteria > Bacillota > Clostridia > Christensenellales > Aristaeellaceae > Firm-10. Next base: position 543 of record JAFZRB010000336.1, read on the forward strand.
GGCCGAGGCCACGCTGAACCTGCCGAAGATTCCGGGCGGCAAGAAGCTGATCTACACCCACGTCTCGATGCCGCTCACGGCCATCGACGACTTCGCCGAAAAGGGCAAGACTGATCCCCTCTTCGCCAGGCTGGCCGAGCTGTGCGCGACCAACAAGGGCCTGTGGAGCCCCGAAGCCGAGCAGTACCTGCTGGCCAACGCCAAAAAGATCGGGGAATGATTCCAAAACCATTCCGGCCCGGGCGACGCTGCCGTCGTCCAGGCCGTTTTCGTCTCGCGAGGGGGGCGGAACCCGCGCCTTTTCGCACGCGCCTGTCAGTGCCCCATGTAGAAAATATGCTTCTTATATTTGGCGAGCATTTTCTTGTTGTGTTCGTCGCCGCCGTCGAGGTTGGCCGACATGAAGATCGGCGCGACGCCGCCGGCTTCGGTGATGAGCTCCACCGCGCGGGCCATCATGGCGTTCACCATGGCCGCGCCCACGGCGGTCGAGGTCGGGGCGACCTTTTCCGGCACGCCCTTGATCTCCAGCGAGCTGTCGCCGGGGCAGCCGCAGTTGTCCAGCACCAGATCGGCCACCTCGAACAGCCGCTTGCCGGAGGGATGGCGCGCGGTGACGCCCTTTGAATAGGTCAGGTTGGTGAGCGCGATCACCTTCGCGCCTTTTTCGCGGCAGGTCGTCGCGAAGTCGATCGTGACGGCGTTGCGGCCGGAGACCGAGTGGATGATGACCACGTCGCCTTCGCCGATGGGCTGGTTGTTGGCCAGGATCGCGCCGTACTGCGGCAGGCGTTCGATCTCGCTGGTCATGGTGGCCGGATCCACGTCGCAGCACAGGCCGGGGCCGCGCACGGGATTGATGTTGGCCATACCGCCGGTGCGGTAGTACAGCTCCAGCGCCAGCAGGCCCGCGTGGCTGCAGCCGAAGGCGAAGATGTTGTGATCGGTCAGCGTGGCCTCGCACAGCAGTTTCGCGCCTTCCTCCAGCGCCGCGCTCTGCGTATCCTGCACCTCGTTCAGCACCCGCGTGAGATTCTCAAAATAAGCATTGATCGCGCTCATGATTCCTTCACTCCCATTGCTGTTTTTCAGGTATCTGTAATCCCATTATATCACGTTTCGTCGCTCATGTCGACGCGGTATTGCGCAAACTGCCGCTTCATCAGGCGTATGGCGTCCCCGCGCGGCACGCCGCTCTCCAGCAGCAGCCGGGCCGGGCCTGCGCACACGTGCTCGAACAGCGGCCTGTGAACGGTCAGCGCCGGGTGATTCTCCTTCAGCTCGGCGCAGTAGGTGCCGAACATCATCGGGTGCGCCTTCCACGCGCCGCCGCACAGCGTGATATCCAGCTGGTCCTCGCGAAGCTCCGCGCGCCGGATGAGGCTCTCGGTCTGCACGGCCATGAGGTGTCCCGCCTCGCGCAGGATGTTCAGCGCCACCCGGTCGCCCTGGGCGGCCGCCCGGCCCACCAGCGGCGTCACGGAGGCCACCTGCCGGAACGGCGCGGGCGAATGATGAACGATTTCAACCATCTGCCAGTCGTTTTTCAGCTTCCACGCCTCGCGGATGATGGGCAGAAGCAGCGTGTCCTCGCCCCAGCCGTTGATGAAGCGCACCACGGCGCGGATGGCCTGCTGGCCGATCCACGCGCCGCTGCCGTCGTCGCCCAGGATGGGCCCCCACGCGCCGACCACGCTCCGCTTGCCGGGGCTGATGTAGAACACGTCCGAACCGGTGCCCGCGAGCGCGAGTACGCCCTCGCGCTTCAGCGCGCCCGCCAGCAGCCCGCCCTGCGCCTCGTCGGTGCCCACGTACTGCGCCACGTGCACGCGCCGGCCCACCTCCTCGCACAGCAGCTGGAAATTGCCCACGCCGGTGTAGTACGCCACGTCGACCATCTCCGGCTCGTGCGCGGCGAGCACCTGGGCGAGGCAGTCGCGCACGTTGGCGCGGCAGTCCTCCAGCGAGGTCTGCGTGAGGTTGATGCCGCCCGAGCGGCCCGTGCCCAGGAGGTTCAGGTTTTCGTCGAACATCATGCCGTTGAGCTTGGTGCCGCCGCCGTCGAAAGAAATGTAGCAGGCCATTCAGAATCCAGCCACCTTTTACTTATGCGGGATATATCCCTGCGCGCACAGCAGCTCCGCGGTGAGCACGGCGCCGCCGGCCGCGCCGCGAATGGTGTTGTGCGCCAGGCTGGCGAATTTGTAATCGAAGATGCTGTCCTCGCGCAGGCGGCCGATGGAAACGCCCATGCCGCGCTCGATGTCGCGATCCAGGCGGGTCTGCGGGCGATTGTCCTCCTCGAAATAGGTGAGGAACTGCTTCGGCGCGCTGGGCAGGCCGAGCGTCTGCGGAAGGCCCTTGTAAGCCTTCCAGCGAGCGAGGATCTCGTCTTTCGGGGGCTTTTTGTCAAACGCGACGGACACAGCCGCCATGTGGCCGTCGGAGGCGGCCACGCGGTAGCACTGCGCGCTGATGACCGGGGCGTCCGCGCACACGATCTGCCCGTTCTCGACGCGGCCCCAGATCTTCAGGGGCTCGCGCTCGCTCTTCTCCTCCTCGCCGCTGATGAAGGGAATCACGTTGTCGATCATCTCCGGCCAGCGCTTGAAGGTTTTGCTCGCGCCGGAAATCGCCTGGTAGGTGCACACGCTGATCTGCTTCAGCCCGAAATCGCGCAGCGGACTCAGCGCGGGCACATAACCTTGGATCGAGCAGTTCGGTTTGGCCGCTATGAAGCCCGCGCGCGTGCCCAGGCGGTGGCGCTGCGCCTCGATCACGGCGATGTGATCCGCGTTGACCTCCGGCACCATCACGGGCACATCCGGCGTCCAGCGATGCGCGGAGTTATTCGAGACGACCGGCGTCTCGGTGCGCGCCACGGTTTCCTCCAGCGCGCGGATCTGATCCTTGGGCATATCCACGGCGCAGAACACAAAATCGACGTTCGCCGTCACGGCGTCGATGTCCGCCGCGTCGAGCACCGGCATGTCGGCGGCATATTCCGGAATGGCCCAGTCGAAGGCCCAGCGGCCTTCGACGGCCTCGCGGTAAGGCCGGCCGGCCGAACGCGCGCTGGCCGCGAGCGCGCTGACCTCGAACCAGGGATGATCGTTGAGCAGCGTCAGGAAGCGCTGGCCGACCATGCCGGTCGCGCCGATGATACCCACGTGGTATTTTTGCATATTTCCCGCCTCCGAATTTCATATTTTGGGGCTTTCATGCCCTATCATATGCGAGTGATTAACCATTATGATATCATCGCCTCCGCGCGCTGTCAAGTTACGCTCTGTTTATGAATCGGAACCCGTTTACACATCCGTTTCCTTCCCGACGCGGACAGACCGGAGGCGCCGCTCCCGCGCCTGGCGTTGCCGAAAATTCGCATCATTTCAAGTAGTGACTTTGGCGCGGTATTGTGGTAATATGTATCCATACAAAATAAAATTGTTCTGTGAGGTATGCGCTATGGGAATCGTCGATCGTGTGAAGGAAAAAGCCCGCTCAAATCTCAAAACCATCGTGCTCCCGGAAGGAGACGAGCCCCGCACCGTGCAGGCCGCGGCCATTATCGCAAAAGAAAACCTGGCCCGGCCCGTGCTGCTGGGCGATCCCGAAGCCGTCCGCTCGGTCGCCCGCGAAAAAGGCGCGGACATCGACGGCATCGGAATCGTCAATCCGCTCGCCAGTCCAAAGGCGCGGGACTATGCCGCGCGACTCTACGAGCTGCGAAAGGCCAAGGGGCTGACAGAGGAGGACGCCGCGCGGCTGGCGGCCGACCCCATGTATTATGGCATCATGATGGTGAAGCAGGGCGACGCCGACGGCCTGGTCTCCGGCGCGGTTCACTCCACAGGCGACATGCTGCGCCCCGCGCTGCAGATCATCAAGGCCCGGCCGGGCATCCGCACCATTTCTTCCTGTTTCCTGATGGAATGCCCCAACAAGGCGCTGGGCGAAAACGGGCTGGTCATCTTCTCGGACTGCGTGGTGGTCGCCAACCCCTCCGCCGAAGAGCTGGCGGAGATCGCCGTCACGGCCGCAGAAACGGCGCGCACGCTGTGCGGCATTGAAGAGCCCCGCGTAGCCCTTCTGTCCTTCTCCACGAAGGGCAGCGCCAAACATGAGATGGTCGACAAGGTGCGCCGCGCCACGGCCCTGGCCCACGAGCTCGCGCCCGGCCTGACGCTGGACGGCGAGCTGCAGCTTGACGCGGCCATGGTGCCGGGGGTCGCCGCGCTGAAGGCCAAGGGCAGCCCCGTGGGCGGCCGCGCCAACGTGCTCATCTTCCCCGACCTGCAGGCGGGCAACATCGGCTACAAGCTGGTTCAGCGCTTCGCCGGAGCCAGCGCCTTCGCCATTTTGCAGGGCATCGCGAAGCCCTGCAACGACCTGTCGCGCGGCTGCTCGGTAGAGGACATCGTGAACACCGTCGCCTTCACCGCGGTTCAGGCGCAGGCGACGGAAGGCTGAACCGCTTCGCTCATCCGGAAACGCTTTTTATCACGGGGAGGATTGTTTTATGGACAATAAGCTGCGCATCGCCATACCGCTGCCGCCGGACGTGGTCTATGCGAATTATTTCAACGCGCTGGAGTCGCTGGGCGTCGATGGCGTCAAAATCGCGGCGGACGCCGATCCCGCGGACTTCGACGGGCTGCTGCTGCCCGGCGGGGCGGACGTCGACCCCGCGCGCTACAACCGGCCGAATACGGCCGCCGTGGATATCGAGCCGGAGCTGGACGAACTCCAGCTTTCGGCCCTCGACCGCTTCGCGAAAGCGGGCAGGCCGGTTTTCGGCATCTGCCGGGGACACCAGCTTCTCAACGTCTATCTGGGCGGTACGCTCATCCAGAACCTGCCCTCCTGCGACATCCACCGCTGGACAGAGGACGGCGACCGGGTTCACATCACGCTGGCCGAGCCCGGTTCGTGGATCGAATCGCTGTACGGAGCGCGCTTTCCCACGAACAGCGCGCATCATCAGGCCGTGGAGACGCCGGGCCGGGGCATGATCGTCGACCAGCGCTCGGAAGACGGCGTCATCGAAGCCACGCATCACGGGACGCTTCCGCTTTTCAGCGTGCAGTGGCACCCGGAACGCATGTGCTTCGCCAAAAAGCGCGAGGACACCGTAGACGGCAGCGTCGTCATCAAATGGTTCCTCGATTTCTGCGCCGCGCGGCGATGACGCTGCGCACACGCGTAAGGGGCCGCGCCGGGAAGATCGGCGCGGCTCCTTTGTCATATCCCCATCTGCAGCAGCTTGTCCCGGAAGCCCTCGGCCAGGCGCATATGGCCTTCGGCGGGGATGTGAATGGCGTCCTCGCGGGAGCAGGCGGCGAACTGGCCCGCGTCCATGAACTCGCAGCGCATCAGCCGCGCGTAGCGGGCGTACTCGGCGGGCAGCCCGCGGGTGACGGCGGCGGCGTTCGGGCCGAACACCTGCGCGTAGGGCGTATCCATCACCCATTCGGCGATGGGCGGCGGGGCGGTCAGCAGTACGGCGGGCGGATTGCCGCGTTCGTCCATGCCGTACAGCCGCACCAGCCGGATCAGCCGCATGCAGCCCTCGGCGATGGTGCGCGCGGTCATGTTAAAGCGCATCTTGGCGTCGTTCGCGCCCAGCATGATGATGACGACGTCCAGCGGATTGTGGCTCATCAGGCAGGGCGGCAGGTAGTCCGCGCCGCTCTTGTAGCCGCCCTCCACAGGATCGTCGAACACCGTCGTTCGCCCGCCGAAGCCCTCCTCGACGACGGCATAGCCTTCGCCCAGCAGCGCCGCCAGCCGCACGGGCCAGCGCGTGTTCTCGTCGAAGCGGCCGCCGTTGGGCCGCGTGCCGTAGGTGTTGGAATCGCCGAAACAGAGTATGCGTTTCATGGTCAGCCGCCCTTCGCCTGTGGAATGGCTCTATTATAGCACAGGACGGCCTTCGTCCGCAATTCCCAATTCCTCCAGCTGCCATCCGTGAACGCCGCCGGAAACGCAGCGGTAAGCGGCCGGAACGACGCGGATCATATGGTCGCTCAGCGTCTTCACGAGGCCGATGCAGGGCGCGCCGTCCGGCGCGGGGTATTTCAGGGGCAGCGCGCCGTCGAACACCGCCGCCGCCGCGAGCGCTTCGCGGCAGGGCGCAGCCGGGTGAAAGCAGGCCATGGCCTCGTTCATCTCGTCCAGCTGCGCCGCTCTCACAGCGATCAGCGCTACCTCCCGCGGGGAAGATGGCGCGCGCGGGCTTCCGTCCAGCCACGCCGGTTCCACCGACGCCGGCGCTTCCATGACTTCGCCGGGCAGCCAGGTTTCCGCCTGCGCATGGCCGGGCATGTCGTCCAGCGCGCGCAGCAGGCGGAGCGCGCCGTCCGGCCGCAGCGCGATTTCCCGCGCGCGGTCGCAGAACAGCACGCGCCGGCAGGCTTCGTCCAGCACGGCGGCGTACTGCCCCTCCGGGCACGCGCCGATCAGGAGGATCGCGCCGCCAAGCCGCCGGACGGCTGGCAGGCCCGCGCCGCGG
>JAFZRB010000337.1 GCA_017620115.1 Clostridia bacterium
AGGGTGGACACGCCGTGGTTGTGGATCAATAAGAATCGTTTTCCAGTAGAAAAGGAGGTTTGCCTGTGAACGGAAAAAGCACCAAGGCCGTCGTGATCGGTGCGGGACAGGTGGGCGCGGCGACGGCGTATACGCTGATGCTGTCCGGCCTGGTGAGCGAGCTGGTCATCATCGACCTGAACGAGACCAAGGCGAAGGGCGAGGCGCTGGACATCGTGCACGGCATGCCGCTCTGCCCGCCGGCTGAGGTTTACGCGGGAAGCTATCCGGACTGCGCAGGCGCGGATATCGTCATCATCACCGCGGGCGCGAACCAGAAGCCGGGCGAGACGCGGCTCGATCTGCTGGCCAAGAACCGGGCCGTGTTCGGCTCCATCGTGCCGCAGGCGGTGAAATACGCGCCGGACGCGCTGTATCTGGTGGTGACCAATCCGGTGGACGCGCTGACGCTGGAGACCATCCGCCTGAGCGGCCTGCCCGCCGGGCGCGTGATCGGCACGGGCACGGTGCTGGACACCTCTCGGCTGAGGTATCTCCTGAGCCAGCACACGGGCGTCGACCCGCGCAACATCCACGCCTTCGTGCTGGGCGAGCACGGCGACAGCGAGTTCGTGGCCTGGAGCCGGGCCAGCATCGCCGGCATGACGCTGGACGAGTACTGCGCCGACTGCGGCCGCTGCAACGGGCCGATCTCCGCCATACTGGACACCGACATCGAAAACCAGGTGCGCCGGGCGGCCTATTCCATCATTGAACTCAAAGGCGCGACGTATTACGCCATCGCCGTGGCGGTGCGCCGCATCGTGGAGGCCATCCTGCGGGACGAGCAGTCCATCCTCACTGTGTCCACGCTGCTGGAGGGCCAGTACGGCCTCAGCGGCGTGTGCCTGAGCGTGCCCGCCATCGTGGGCCGCAAGGGCGTGGAGCGCGTGCTGGAGGTCGGATTGAAAGAGGACGAGCGGGAGAGGCTCGCCGCCAGCGCCCGGGCCGTCAAGAAGGCCATGGGAGAATGATTCCATGCCCCGACAATAAGGTGGTTTCCCGCGCAGAGAATGAAAGGAAATTATACGATGAAATACACATATCGCCAGATGCCGGAAGCCATGAAGGGAACCTTCGGCGATTTTTCAAGATCATTCGGGTTTTCGTGGAAAGAATTCGTGATGTCGGTGCCGTCTCCCATGTTTCTGGTGACCACCTTCAAATCAAACGGCCGGCCCAACGCCTGCATGCAGTCCTGGGCCACCTTTACCAGCGCCAACCATGGCAACGGATTTTACGCGATTCTCGGCAGCGTGAACAAGAGCGGCCACCTTTATCAGACCCTGCATGAGAAACGGGAAGCCGTGATCAATTTCATGTCGGCGGAATACCATGCGGCCTGCATGGCCACCATTCAGCACAACGCCTTTGAAGCCGACGAGATCGCCGCCGCCGGACTGACCGTGAAGCCCGCCGACTGGGTCGACGCGCCGATGGTCAGGGAGTGCTTCATGAACCTGGAGTGCAAATATCTCTGGGAAAAGGAGATCGTGCCGGGGGACGATCACGCGATGGTCTGCCTGGAGGTTCTGGGCGCGCACATCGACGAAGCCCATCTCGCCGACAGGACGGGGGAACAGGGGCTTCTGTACAACATTCATTACCAGATTGATCCCGAGCGCGTTGGGAAAACAGCCCACGACTACGCCGGTGTGCTGATAAAGAAGATCGACGTTGGAGAATATTGACGGGTATACTGTTGAAGGAGCATTGACAGCACGGGAGGACGGCGCATGAAGACATACAGGCGGATCCCCTTTACCGACGTGGATATTATAGGCGGCTTCTGGCGGGAGCGCCAGCAGCTCAACCGGGAGGCGACTATTCCCGCGGTCATGAACCGCTTTATGGAGACGGGCCGCTTCGAGGCGTTCAAGTGCGGCTGGCGCGAGGGCAGCCACAACAAGCCGCACATCTTCTGGGACAGCGACGTAGCCAAGTGGATCGAATCCGTGGCCTATGTCGTCGAAAAAGCGTCCATGCCCGAGATGGAGAGGATCGTGGAGCAGACCATCGACGAGATCGAGCTGCATCAGACCCCGGACGGCTACGTCAACAGCTATTTCACCTCGGTGGAGCCGGGCATGCGGTGGCGCAACCGTTCCTGGCACGAGCTGTACTGCGCCGGTCACCTGATCGAGGCGGCCGTGGCCTGGCGGCACGCCACCGGGCGCGACCGCTTCCTGAAAATCATGCGCCGCTACGCCGATTACATCGATCGTGTGTTCCGCGTGGAGCGCAGCGCGGCCTTCCAGACGCCAGGCCATGAGGAGATCGAGCTGGCGCTGGTGAAGCTCTATCACGCCACCGGCGAGAAAAAATACCTCGACCTGGCCCGCTTCTTTATCGACCGGCGCGGCGCGAATCCGGAAACGGACGGCCAGCCGCTCACTGAACGCCTGGCCACCCAGAGCCACATGCCCGTTCGCGAAATGCGAACGGCGGAAGGCCACGCCGTGCGCGCGGGCTATCTGTTCAGCGCCATGGCCGACCTGGCGCGCGAGGACGGGGACGAATCGCTCAGGGCTGCCTGCGAGGCGGTTTTCGACAACATCGTGAACCGCCGCATGTACATTACCGGCGGCGTTGGCTCCACGCTCAACAGCGAGACCTATACCATCGACTACGACCTGCCCAACGAGACCGCCTACGCCGAAACCTGCGCGGCCATCTCGCTGGCGTATTTCGCGGGGCGGATGCTGCTCATAGAGCCCGATGCGAAGTACGCCGACGCGGTGGAGCGCGTGCTTTACAACGGATTCCTGTCCGGGCTGTCGCTGGACGGAACGCGCTTCTTCTATACGAACCCGCTGGAGATCGTAAAGAGCCGCCGCGGCGCCCATCCGTGCACGGAAAAGGGAGACTGGCTGCCCATCATGGAGCGCGTCGAGGTGTTCTCCTGCTCCTGCTGTCCGCCCAACGTGACGCGGTTTCTGGCTTCGCTGGGAGATTTCGCGTTCACGGAAGACGATGAGACGGTCTTCGTGCATCAGTATATGCCCTGCTCGGCGAAGGCGGGCGAGGCCCGGCTGACCATGGAGACGGACTACCCGCGCGGAGGCGTCGTGCGCGTGAAGGCGCGGGGCCTGAACGGCCGCCGCCTGGCGCTGCGCGTGCCCGGCTGGTGTTCGCGGTTTGAGCTGAGCGCGCCTTACGCGCTTGAACGCGGCTGCGCCATAATCGACGCGGCGGACGCGGCCGACGTGACGCTGACGCTGGACATGACGCCGCAGCTGATCGAGGCCAGATCGAACGTCGCCGACTGCGCGGGCAAGGCGGCGATGACGCGCGGGCCGGTGGTGTACTGCATGGAAGGCGTGGACAACGGGGGCTCCCTCGCCGACATCCGCCTCGATCCCGCCGGCGAGGTAAAGGAGACGGGCGATTACGGCGGCCTGCCCGTGCTGGAGGCGCGGGGCTGGCGGCGGCCCGTGCCGCAGGGCGAATGGCTCTATCGCCCCTATACCGGGCGCTATGAGGAGAAGAAGCTCACGTTCATCCCGTATTTCGCCTTTGCCAACCGCGGCGAAAGCGACATGCGCGTGTGGATTCCGGTGAGGATGATCTGGTAATCAAAGCCGCGCGGGAGAGGCGCGGGCAACTATGCGCTAAACAGGAGGATGAAACATGAACGAGTACGAAAAGATTCCGGGCAGCAAGGTCATGACGCGCTGGCCTGAGCCGGTTCTGACATGCCGGGACGTTCCCTACGAATCCAACCTGACCTTCAACGCGGGCATCACGCACGACGACAAGAGCTACGTGATGCTGTTCCGCAACGACTACGGCTGCACCAAAGAAGAATGGGAAGCCGGTAAGCGCTTCAAGGGCACGAACATCGGCCTGGCCCGCAGCGACGACGGCGTCAAATGGAAGGTGTTCGAAAGGCCCGTGTTCGCGCTCAAGAGCGATGAATTCGAGCGCGCCTACGATCCGCGCATCACCTATCTGGACGGCCGCTATTACATCTGCTTCGCCGCGGACACGAAACACGGCGTATGCGGCGGCATCTGCGTGACGGACGATTTCGAGCGCTATGAGATCATCTCCGTCAGCACGCCGGACAACCGCAACATGGTGCTGTTCCCGGAGAAGATCGGCGGCAACTACGTGCGCCTCGAGCGCCCCATGCCCATCTATTCCCGCGACGGCGACGAGCAGTTCGACATCTGGCTGTCCGAATCGCCCGACCTGGTATACTGGGGCAAGTCGCGCCTGGTGCTGGGCTGCGAGCACGTGCCCTACTGCAACAGCAAGATCGGCCCCGGCGCGCCGCCGCTCAAGACCGACAAGGGCTGGCTGACCATCTTCCACGCCGTCGACAAGGACTATACCCGCGGCAAAAACGGCTGGGAGGAAAAGTGGCAGAAGCGCTACGTCATCGGCATCATGCTGCTCGACCTGAACGACCCGGGCAAAGTCGTGGGCATGAGCAAGAAGCCCCTGATGGTGCCCGAGACCGACCGCGAGCTGCGCGGCGGCTTCCGCAGCAACGCGCTGTTCCCCTGCGGCATGATCCGCGACACCGAGGGCCTGATCCGCATCTATTTCAGCGCGGGCGACGAGGTCGTGTGCATGGCTACGGCCAAAGAGGAAGACCTCATCGCGCTGTGCTGCGAGGCAAGGTAAGGCCATGCTCCGGGCGGTTTATGATCCTTACGTCTGCCTGCGCGATTTCGGCGAGCGGACGATCCGATACGCGTTTCATGACGTCGACGGTACGCATTCGCTGATCCGCAACTGGCCGCCGGTAATGAGCGTTGTGCTGAACGACGTGATCGAGCGCGGCCTGCCGGAAGATTTCGACAGCGCGGAAAACTGCGCGCGCCTGATCGGCGAAGCGGGGCGGCGTCCCCTGGCGGAGACCGACCGGTTCTGCGTCGAATCGGCCGGCCTGTCCGCGCTGACGCAGATGGAATGGGCCATTCGCCGGGCGGTCGAGGAAGGCCGCGTGCAGGTCGCGTGCGATCAGAGCGTCAACAGCGAGAAGGCGCGGCGCATCTTCAGCGGCGAGGAGCGCTTCGACGGCCTGCCGGACACGCCGGAAATGCAGATGATGCTTTCCGATAAAACGCCCAGGCTGTTCCGGCTATACGAGCGGGTGCTCAACGGATACTGCCGCGACAGGAATCTCATGCTGGCCCGGGAGAACCCCGACCTTTTCCGCGTGAAGGGATCCATGGCCTTCCTGCAGCGTTTGAAGGACGCGGGTGTGAAGAACTATTTCGTGACCGGCGCGGTGGTCGAGAAGGGCAAGGGCATGTATGAAGAGGTCGAGACGCTGGGTTATGCCGTGGGCGAGGGGAAAATGATCGAGGCGATCATCGGCTCCTCGTGGGATAGCAAGATGCCCAAAGACGAAATCATGCGCGAGCTGCTTTCGCGTTTGAACGCGCGGGGCGAGGACGCGCTGGTGACGGGCGACGGCCGCAGTGAGATCGCCGCGGGCGTGGAGATGGGCGCGCTGACCCTCAGCCGCCTGAATCCGGACGCCGAGAGGCAGCGCGCGCTGCACGTGAAGCTGGGCACGCATATGATCGTGACGGATTTCGAGGACGCAGCGATTGACAGGGTGTTTTTCAGCCATTGACGGTAAAGACGAAAAAGGCCATTCGGGACGGCGCTCCCGGATGGCCTTCGCGCATAATTTGGAAATTCACCTGACCCCGAACAGCATTTCGCCGTAGCTGGGGTAGGGCCAGTATTTGGAAGAAACCAAGAGCTCGGTCTGATCCACGACGGCGCGCAGCGCCTCCATGGCCTGAACGACCACGTCGTGATAATAATGGCTTTCCGCCTCGCAGCCCCTGCAGGCCGGCACGGCTTCCACATCGGCGGCCAGCCCGGCGACGCGGCTGGTGATGAGCTCGCTCTTTTCGGAAAGCGTCTGCGCCAGCGCCTTTTCCGGCGAGGCGGCGATGCCCAGCTGCGCCTTTTTCAGCGCGGCGTCGGTGAGGAACGACACATAGCCCATCACCGCAGGGAGTATGTCGCGGTTGACCATGTCGATCATGGTCAGCGCCTCGATGCGGATGGTCTTGTTGTAGTTCTCCTGCATGATGGCCGTGCGGCTTTTCAGCTCGTTTTCCGTGAACACGCCGTGATGACGGAACAGCGCCACGTTCTTCGGATCGGTGAAGTGAGGCAGAGCGTCGGCGGTGCAGGTATAGTTGAGCAGCCCGCGCCGGCCCGCTTCCTCGATCCATTCGGGCGCGTAGCCGTTGCCGTTGAAGATGATGCGCTTGTGGTCGCGGATGGTGTGGCGGATGAGCCGGTTGAGCGACACGGTGAAGTCCTCGGCCTGTTCCAGCTCGTCGGCGAACTGCTCCAGCACGTCGGCCACGATGGTATTCAGGATGATGTTCGGCCCGGACACCGAGAACGCGCTGCCCAGCGAACGGAATTCGAACTTGTTGCCGGTGAAGGCGAAGGGCGAGGTGCGGTTGCGGTCGGTGGTGTCGCGCGGAAATTTGGGCAGGATGTCCACGCCGATGTCCATCACGGTCTTCTGTTTTTTCTCGTAGTCCGATTTGCTGGCGAGCGCCTCGAGAATCTCCGTGAGCTCCTCACCCAGGAAGATGGAGATGATCGCGGGCGGCGCTTCGTTCGCGCCCAGTCGGTGGTCGTTGGCCGCGCTGGATACGGAGATGCGCAGAAGATCCTGGTGCTCGTCGACGGCGCGGATGACGGCGCACAGGAACAGCAGGAACTGCGCGTTATCCTTCGGGTTATCGCCCGGATTCAGCAGGTTGTAGCCTTCGCTGGTGGCCAGCGACCAGTTGTTGTGCTTGCCGCTGCCGTTCACGCCGGCGAACGGCTTCTCGTGCAGCAGGCACACCAGGCCGTGGCGCGCAGCCACCTTGCGCATAAACTCCATGGTGAGCTGGTTGTGATCGGTGGCGACGTTGGTGCTGGCGTAGATGGGCGCGAGCTCGTGCTGCGAAGGCGCGGTCTCGTTGTGCTCGGTCTTGGCCAGTATGCCCAGCTTCCACAGCTCCCGGTCGAGATCGGCCATGAACTCCGCCACGCGCGGCTTCAGCGTGCCGAAATAGTGGTCGTCCATCTCCTGCCCCTTCGAGGGGCGCGCGCCCAGCAGCGTGCGGCCGGTATAGATGAGGTCGGGGCGGCGGTCGAAGTCCTTTTTGTCGATGAGGAAGTATTCCTGCTCAGGACCGACTGTGGTCTCTACGTTCACGTCGCGGCCGAACAGCTTCAAAATGCGCCGCGCCTGCCGGCTGATGACCTCCATCGAGCGCAGCAGGGGCGTCTTCTTGTCGAGCGCTTCGCCGGTGTAGGAACAGAACGCGGTCGGTATGCACAGCGTATTGTCCTTAATGAAGGCGTAGGAGGTCGGATCCCACGCGGTGTAGCCCCGTGCCTCGAAGGTCGCGCGCAGTCCGCCGGAGGGAAAGGAAGACGCGTCTGGCTCGCCCTGGATCAACTCCTTGCCGGAAAACTCCATGATGACGTGGTCGTGGTCGGGCGAGATGAACGCCTCGTGCTTTTCGGCGGTCACGCCGTTCATGGGCTGGAACCAGTGGGTGTAATGCGTCGCGCCTTTTTCGATGGCCCAGTCCTTCATGGCGTTGGCGATCACGCCGGCGATTTCGAGCGTGAGATCCTTCCCGGCGGCCAGGGTCTTTTTCATTTCTTTATAGGTAGCGTGGGGAAGGCGCTGTTTCATGACGTCGTCGTTGAATACCATCGACCCAAACAGGTCGGACATTTTCGCTTCCATCCGCTGCAACCTCCTCAAAACTCACATCATGCTCATGGTATGCCGCGCCTGGCGAAGGGGTACGCGCAGGCGCTTTTGCCGATTGGAGAGTATAATAGCAGGGTATTGAATGGCTGTCAACATGTTCAGAAAGGATTTTTGGTTGACTTTTTCGGAGCGCGCTCCTATAATGAACCTGAAACGACGGGCGGCGGAGCGTCCGCCTGAACAGAGGAGAATCGCTTATGAAACTCGAAGGCAAAAAGATCAATTTTCTGGGCGACAGCATCACCGAGGGTTACGGCTGCGCGGGCGAGGAGAACTTCTTTTTCAACGTACTGATGCGCGAGGCGGGGCTTGCGGCCGCGCGCAACTACGGCATCGGCGGCACGCGCATCGCCCGCCAGAAGGGCGACGAACCCGCTTCGTCCCTCGCGTACTGCGACCGTTTTGACAGGATGGACGACGACGCGGATATCATAGTGGTATTCGGCGGCACGAACGACTACGGCCATGGAGACGCGCCTATCGGCCGCTTTGAAGACCGCGCCGGCGACACTTATTACGGCGCCTGCCACATGCTCATGAACGGCCTCATTGAGAAATATCCCGCGGCGACGATCGTGTTCATGACGCCCATCCACCGCTCGAACGAGGACAATCCAAGCTCCGGCAACGGTCGGCCCCTGAGCCTGTACGCGGCCATCATCCGCGAGGTGGCGGCGTACTACGCACTGCCCGTGCTCGATCTGTATTCGATGAGCGGCATTCAGCCCAACAATCCTGTCATGCGCGCGCGTTACTGCCCGGACGGTCTGCATCCCAACGCCGCCGGTCACGCGCTCATCGCCTCGCGCCTGAAGGGATTTCTGGAAACGCTGTGATATGAACGGGGCTCCCCGAACAAGGGAGCCCCGCTGCGTTGATGAAAGGTGTTTACTTGATCTCCACGCGCCAGCCGAGCGGGTCGTCGAGGCGGCCGAGCTGAATGCCGGTGATGGTGTCGTACAGCTTCTGAGTGACGGGGCCGATGCCGCCGCCGTTGATGGTCATGACCTCGTCGCCGTAGCGCAGCTTGCCCACGGGAGAGACGACGGCTGCCGTGCCGGTGCCGAAGACCTCCTCAAGCGTGCCGTTGTGCTGGGCAGCGAGCAGCTCGTCTACGGAGATGCGTTTCTCCTCGACCGGCAGACCCCAGTGGCGGCAGAGCTGCAGCACGGAATCGCGGGTGACGCCGGGCAG
>JAFZRB010000338.1 GCA_017620115.1 Clostridia bacterium
CTCGGGCGTGAAGGGATTGAGCTTGTTCAGATACAGGATGTAGCCGCCGTCGTCGGACTCGATGACCTCGAGGCCCTCGAAGCCGGGCACTTCGATGGTGGCGCCGGGCTCCGCGGTGAACTCGCCGTTGGCCATGGCCACGCCCACATAAGCGGTGACATAGCCCAGCTCGATGGGATTCCACAGGAAGGTGGCGTCAGCGACGCCGGCCTTGATGTACTCAGCCATGTCGTGAGCCAGCGTCAGGCCGGTCATCTTGATCTGGCCAACCTTGCCCTCGTCCATGATGCACTTGGCGACTGCGGGGCCGCCGTTGGTGGTGGGCACGATCAGACCTTTCAGATCCGGATACTTGTCGATCAGGCTCTTGGTCACGTCGTAGCTCTTGGTGTAGTCGTCGTCGCCGTAGACAACGCCGAGATACTCGATCTTGGCATAAGCGTCGTTGTTCTTCAGCTCTTCCTCGATGAAGGAAATCCACAGGTTCTGGTTGGGAGCGGTCGCGCCGGCGGAAACGATGGCCAGCTGGCCTTCATAGTCCATGGATTTGGCGATGCTCTCAAGCTGCTGAACGCCGATAGCCTTGGCGCTGGCGGGCTCGATGTCCAGGTCGCGGCCGTCCGCGTCGACCTTGGCGTCCCAGGAAAGCACGACGATGCCCTGCTCGCGCGCCTCGTTGCAGACGTCCACGAGACCGGCGGCGTCGTTGGCCGAGATGCACAGCACATCAACGCCCATGTCGATGTAGTTGCGGATGATGCGCTCCTGACCGTCGTTGGAGCTGTCTTCCGGACCGTCGTGCATGAACTCGAAGCCGAGTTCTTCGGCGGCCTTGGCGAAGCCGCTCACGCCAGCCTGGAAGTAGGCGTTGCCGCTCTGCTTGTAGACGATGCCGATGCTCAGGCCGGCGCCGGCCTGATCCGCCGACGCGACGGCAAACAGGGACAGGGTCAGCATCAGCGCGAGTACGAGTGCGAGGATCTTTTTCATGGGTTCTTCCTCCTTAATATATTTGTTTCACCGGCTGAACGCCGGAAAAACACGGTTTCAGCTCAGCTTTGCCTCCGCGTGCTGGCGCATGACGCGGCGGTAATTGGAGATGTCCTCGAGAATGTTCGGCAGCACCGCGCTGATGATCAGCACAAGGCCCACGGCCAGATTGACTGTGCTGTCCGGCAGCCCGAATACCGTGCCAAGGCCCTTCTTCATGACGCCGAAGATCACCACGGAGAGGATGACCCCGATCACGTTGCCCTTGCCGCCGCCGGTTGAGAAACCGCCGAGGACGGCTACGGCAATGGCGTACATCTCATAGCCGGTCATGGCGTCAGCGCGTACCGACGCCGAAACGCTGCCCACATAGAACATGCTCGACAGCGCCGCCGTAATGCCGCACAAAACGAACATGCTCAGTTCAAAGCTGTCCACCCGGATTCCCGAATAGCGGGCGGCCACACGATTGGTGCCGATGGCGAACAGCCTGCGTCCGCCCACGGTCAGATGCAGGAACACGAAGAACAGCGCCGCCAGCAGCAGGAACCAGATCAGCATCGTCGGAATGGATAATTCGCCTATGTTGATGCTGCCGTTGTACAGCCGTTTCAGCGTTTCCCAGGCCTTGTCGTCCTTGTACTGCAGCGTGTCGCCGCCCAGCAGCAGATAGCAGAACCCCCTGTAGAACAGCTGGGTGCCCAGCGTGATGATCATCGGGAACAGCTCCCGGAAATGGGTGACCAGAAACCCGTTGAAGAATCCGCAGACCGCGCCGGTCAGTATGCACAGGAAGACGGAAATCACCAGCGCCAGTCCGGGCGCCATGACCGAGGACAGAGGCCCGTAGCACTTGCCCATGACCGACGCCGACAACGCCGCGATCGCGCCCACGGAAATGTCGATGTCGCCCATGCCGAGCAACAGCGCCATGCCCAGCGCCATGAAGCTGTACAGAAGGTACGGCCCCATGCCGTTGAGCATCTTGGTGAAGTTGAATACATCCGTCACCTTTCGGCCGGCGGCGGCGCGGGCTGCCTGCGTCGCGGCGTCCTTCGCATCAAAAATGAACCAGAGCGCCACGAGCAGAACAACAAGCATGGTCTCCCATCGGAGAAGGCGGGATGCCACCTTTTTTATCTTCATATCAGATATTCCTCCCCTTGAGATTGCGCTTGTTGGCCGCGCGCTGCATCATCACATTCAACAGGATGGCCAGGAGAATCAGTATGCCCTTGAAGAATTCTTTCATCATCGTCGCATTCATGAACAGCTGAGGAATCGCGCTGTCTATCGTGGCGATCAGAAGCGCGCCGATAATGACGCCGGTGATCTTGCCATAACCGCCCATAACCGACACGCCGCCCAGCACGCAGGCCGCGATGACGTACATCTCCTGCCCGTTGGCCGCGCCTTTTTCGATGGCGTTGTAGTAGCCAAGGCGCATGATGCCGGCCATGCCAGCAAGCGCGCCGCAGAGCACGTGGGCCAAAACTTTGATCCACTTGACCTTGACGCCGCGCATCTCGGCGGCCTCCTCATTCGAACCGGTGGCGTAAATCGAGCGGCCCACCGGCGTATACTTGAGGAACAGGCCCATCAGAAGCACCACGGCGGCGGCGATATACACGATGACCGGTATGCCCAGATACTCGTGAAGGATGAATTCAGAGAAGTAGTCTGTCAGGTCGATGCGGGCGATCTTGTTCATACCAAGGATAAAGTCCATGGGAATCAGCGCCCTGGCCAGATATGTCATGCCCAGCGTTACGATGATGGGCAGCACGCGCCCGAAGGACATCACCGTGCCGTTGAAGAAGCCGATCAGCGCGCCGATGGCTATGCCGATGGCGAACATCCCGATCATTGAGCTGATTTTCCCATCGCGCATCAGCATGCCGGCAATCGCCGCGGCCAGCTCCAGCACCGCCGCCACGGATATATCGATCGAGCCGACCAGCAGCACGCACAGCATGCCCGAGGCCATGACCAGATTCATCGAGCAATTCTTGAGGATATTCATGTAATTGCTGGCGAAATAGCCGGGCACGGCGATTGAAACGCCCGCGAGCAGCGCCACCAGGACAGCCATCAGCGGGATCTCCCTGTGCTCGATGACGAACGACAGGAGACTGAATCCGCCCGGTTTCTTAGCAGAAAGCGTCTTTTCGTTTTTCACAGTCAGGCAGTCCTTTCCTGAGGCATGGCCGCCTCAAGTATTTGCTGCTGGGTAAGATTGGCGACATCGGTGAATTCCTTCGTGATGTGGCCCTCGCCCATCACGTAGATCCGATCGGACATGTTCATGACCTCCGGCATTTCGCTGGAAATCATGAGGATCGCCACGCCTTGAGCGGCCAGCTCGGCCATCAGTTCATAGATGGCCGCCTTGCTGCCGATGTCCACGCCCTTGGTCGGCTCGTCGAGGATGATGATCCGGCTGGAGGCGGCCAGCTGCTTCGCGATGACCACCTTCTGCTGGTTGCCGCCGGACAGCGTGCCAGCGGCGGTTTCGACATCCGGCGCTTTGATCGCCAGCTGGCTTTTCTCCCGTTCGGACACCGCCCGCTCAGCCTTCGCGGAGAGGAACAGTCCTTTTTTGGAGATTCTGTCGATGATGGGCAGCGTGATGTTGTGGTTGATGGACCAGGGCAGCAGCAGGCCCTGCTTCTGCCGGTCTTCCGGCAGCAGGCCGATCCCGCCGGCCATGGCGTCCCTGGGATCGGCGAAGCGCTGCGGCTTGCCGCCCACGATCACGCGGCCGCTGTCATAGCGCGTAACGCCGCAGATCGCTTCGACGACCTCGGTGCGTCCCGCGCCGACCAGCCCCGTCAGACCCACGATCTCGCCCGCGCGCAGCGTAAACGACACATCGCGGAAAAATCCGGTCCGAGTGAGGTTCTCCACACGGAGCACTTCCTCGCCGGCGTTGCACACGCGCTGGGGATAATAATGCTCGATCTGGTGGCCCACCATATAATGCACCAGATCGTTCTCGCTGACCTCGTCGATGTTCCAGGTGCCGATATAGTGCGCGTCGCGGAACACAGTTACGCGATCCGCAAGTCCAAAAATGTCTTCAAAACGATGGGAAATGAGGATGATGGCCACGCCCTTGTCGCGGAGTGTGCGGGCGATGCCGTAAAGCTCCTCGCTCTCCTTCTTGCTGAGGGCGGCGGTTGGTTCATCCATGATGAGAATACGGGCGTTCTGGCTGAGCGCCTTGGCAATCTCAACCATCTGCTGCTGAGCCACGCTGAGCGCGCCGACGGAGGCATTGGGCGAGAAATTCGCGCCGATGCTGTCGAGCAGTTTCTGAGCCGCGCGGCGGGCTTTGACCCAGGAAACAAAAGGCCCTGTTTTGAATTCATGGCCAATGAAGATATTCTCTGCCACGGATAAATCGGGATAAGAGGCTGGGTGCTGGTAAATCGCGGCGATACCATGCTGTATGGCGACGTTCGGATTGGACATGACCAGCCGCTTGCCGTCGAGGATGATCTCTCCGCCGTCGGGCTGATGAACTCCGGTCAGCACCTTGATGAACGTGGATTTCCCCGCGCCGTTCTCGCCTGCGATGGCGTGAATTTCACCGGGACGGAGGTCGAAATCCACACCATCCAAAGCTTTGACGCCAGGAAAAATCTTGGTGATGTGCTTCATCTCAAGCAGCGCGGAACGCGGCGCCTGCTCCATAAGCATCCCTCCGATTGTATATTTCTGTTTTATTTTACCCTACACTAATGTTCAATGTCAATATTTCTTTTTGTTTTTTATCAGGCCATTTTCCCAGACGCACAAATCTCAGTTACATCAGTGTCCGCTCCGGCGGACTGGCCGCGAGGCGGTCCGGCTGTTGGCAGCGTATTTCCTACTCCTTCACCGCGCCGGCGATCAAACCTGCCGCGACATATTTCTGAGCGAAGGCAAACATGATCACCGTGGGCACCACGGCGATCACCGCGCCCGCGGAGAGCTCGCCCCAACGGATGTCATTCTTCTGAACCATATAGTTCAAAGCCACGGGAATGGTGTAGTTGATCTGCCGGTTCATATACATGATGGGGCTGAACAAATCGTTCCACGCCTGCACAAAGCAGAATATGAACGTGGCGGAGAAGCCGGACAGGATCAACGGGAACACGATGCGGATCAGGGCATGAATCCGGTTGCAGCCGTCGATCATGGCCGATTCCTCCAACGCCCTGGGAACACGCATCAGATAGCCGCGGATGGTAATAGTGGAGTATGGAATCAGCCATGTGGCGTTGAGGATCATCAGCGACGGCAGCTTGTCGATCATGCCCACCCGCGACAGCATCTGATACAGCGGCGCCAGGCCGATGAAAGAAGGCAGCATCTGGGTGATCAGATAGAAGTAGATGACAATCTGCTTGCCCCTGAATTTGAACCGGGCCAGAACGTAGCCGCCGCAAAGGGATACGATAGAAGCCGCGCTGGCCGCCACAAGGGAAACGAGGATCGAATTGATTATGTAACGGCCGAAGTCCAGCGCCTGGAAAAGATCCCGGTAATTCTGCAGCGAGAATTTGCGCGGGAAGAAGCTGATGGGGACGGAGAATATTTCCTTCGTCTCCTTCAGCGAGGTAATGATGATCCAATAGAAGGGGAAAATGATCACCACGGCGAATCCCGCCAGGATGACAACTTTGACGATCCTGTAGACCAGGGAAGGCTTTTTCATCAGAAATCACCTTCCTCTTCGACACGGGACAGCTTGAGATAAGCCGTCGACCAGATCAGCAGAAGAATGATGATGATCAACCCGACCGCGCTGGCCTTTCCGATGTTGGACTGGAAGATAATCAGATTGAGCATGTATGAGGTCATAATCTCCGTGGTGCCGCCCGGGCCGCCGCGGGTCAGGGAGTAGATCAGATCCGCGAAATTGAAGATCCATATGGAGCGCAGAAGCGTTGAAAGGATGAGGACGGGGTAAATGTACGGCACTGTGATCTTGAAGAACTGATACACCTTCCCCGCGCCGTCCACTTCGCTGGCCTCATACAGCTCGGTGGGCACGCCCTGCAGCGCCGCCTGGATGGTGATGGTGAAAAAAGCGATGCCGTACCACACATTGGTCGCGATCGCCGAGGGAAACGCCGTATCCAGATTTGACAAAAACCCAATGGGATTGGCCGGATTCACAAGGCCCAGCGCGATCAGCAGCGCATTGAGCGGGCCATAGGCGGCGTTATAGATCCAGCGCCACAGTATGCCGATGAGAAAACCCGACACAGCCCACGGAAAGAATATGACGCCCTGGTAGATGCCGCGGCCGCGAAAGGTGTTTTTAAGGAACAGCGCGAGCATAAAGCCGATTGTGAACTGCAAAACCAGCGAGATAAAAACCCATTTGATCGTGTTGGGTATGGTCTGCAGAAACTCCTTTTCCGTGAAGAGCGTCTCGAAGTTTTTAAGGCCAATCCACTTCGTCCGGCTCAGATTGAGCAGCGAATAGCGCTTGAAGGCATAGGGTATGCCGCTCAGAAACGGGTAATAACAAAATATGGCTACGAGCAGGATGCCCGGCGCCAGCATCAGGACGATGAAAAGCCGATCCCGTTTTGTGTTTCTGGCCAGGTTTTTTCTATTGCTGCGCACGATCAAATCTCCCTCTGCAGTAATGAGACAGGGTAACGACTCTCCCGCCGCGCGGGAAAGCCGTTACCCATATCAAAGCCTATCAGAAAATGGTATTATCCTTCGTATCCGCCGTACTCTTCCCGCTGCTCTTCCCAGCCGTCGGCCCACTTTGCCAGAACCTCGTCGATATCCGCGTTGCCCAGCAGGATGTTCTGCAGATCCACGTCGGAGGATTTGCCGAACTCGGAGCTGTAGGACGTGTAGGGCAGATCGACGCCGCCGGAAGACTTGTAGTGCTCGGGATGGCTGAACATGTAGATGTACGGAGCGTAGTAGCCGGTCGAGAAGGATTCCTCATACTCCGCGGCGGTGGTGTGCACCGGGATTACGCCGTATTCCTTGCAGAAGCGGGCGTTGATTTCGGCGGAGCCCAGGAAGGCCAGCACGCGCCAGGCCTCTTCGGGATGCTCCGTATAGGAGGGCATGCCCCAGCCGTCAAAGCCGCGGCCAATGGCAGCTTCCTTGGTCACCGCGTCGACGGGCATCGGATAGGTGGCCCAGGTGCCTTCCTCCATGGAATCCACGAAGGAGCCGATGCAGTCGCAGTCCTGCATCAGCATGCCGCAGATGCCGGAGGAGAACGCGTTCACCTGATCGGAGAACAGCCACGCCACAGAGTCCGCGGGCGAGCAGTCCTTATAGAACTTCAGCTGGAACTCAATGCCCTTCTTGGCGGCCTCGGTGCGATAGATGCTGGTGCCTTCCTTCGTGAAGAGGGGTTCATACTCGGAAAGCAGATTGTCGAAGCCCAGCGCCGCCAGGGCGACCTGCTGCACGAACTGCTGATAGGAGTTTCCGCCGCCGCGCAGCGCCCAGCCGTAGCGGCCCTTCTCGGGATCGGTCATGGCCTTGGCGATCTCGTACAGGGCGTCAAAGGTCCACTCCTCGCCGGGTTCGGGGAATTCCAGACCCAGCTCTTCCATCCAGTCCACGCGATAATAGATCATGCGCTCATAGCAGCCCAGGGGCATGCAGTAGATGCTGCCGTCCGTGGTGGCCAGCGAGGATTTGACGCTGTCGGTGAAGGTTTCCTGCTCGTCGTAATCGGTGAAGAAATCCTTCAGGTCGTACAGCCAGCCGTTCTCGATGTACTGAGCGCGCTCCCAGCTGGTGACTTCCAGCAGATCCAGCTGGTTCTTCGCCATCAGCATCTGCGTGATCTTCTGCTGCGAGGACTCCAGGGGCGGGGAAATCAGTTCGATCTCAATGTCGGGGTTATCGGCTTCAAACTCATCCAGCAAGGCGCGAAGCGCAGCCGTGCGCGTGGTGCTTCCGTACCGTTCGGCGAATACCAGATGCACCTTTTCTCCCTCCGCAGCGGCCATAGAGGCCATTGCGCCCATCATGCCCACGATCAGGGCCAGAGTCAGACATAGTGCCAACAGTTTCTTCATGATATTCTTCCTCCTTGTCCTTCACTGATGTGCCGACACAATAATTTTACATTAACAGACTGAAAAAGTCAATACTCAATTTGACGCGGCAAGGCGCTCAGAGCGTGTCGCTCAATTCCGGGGAGACGCTGTTTCGGGCGGATTTGCCTCATTCCGGTTTGAGGCTGCCCGTCGTCTCGATGATGTCCGCGTCGAACAAACGCAGCGCCTTTTCAAGCTCCGACGGTTCCGAGAGAATCCATACGCCCAGGCTGCCGAAGCGATGCGCCAACGCGGCGGATTCCGCGGAAACGGGCGGGTTTTTGTTCCACGCGGTGGCACGGTTGTCGAACCGGAGCCACACGCACAGCGCGCTGCCCCCGAGCTCTTTGGAAACCGCTTCAAGCGACGCCTCGTCGACGAAACCGTCATAGTGAATCGTGACGCCCGGCAGCGCGCTCACCGTCTCCCGCACGAAGTCCGGCGTCGTACAGGTGACGCCGATCCGATTGGCCAGATCCGCCCGCCTGATTTCATCGAAAAGGATGCTTCGCTGTTCGTCCGTAAACGTCTCTATCACGTTATCCACCTTCAGCGGCACCCCGGAGGCCCGGCTGAGCGCCAGCGCTTCGCCGAACAGCGGCATCGCTTCGCCGGCGAACGTGGGCGAGAACCAGCTCCCGAATTCCAGCGCGCGCGTTTCCTCCAGCGTCAGTTCTGCCACCTGCAGACCGTCCGGGAGCGCCCGGCCGTCGCGGCGGCGGCCGGTGCGGTTCACCGTCCGATCGTGCAGCACGACGCACCGATTGTCCTTCGTGAACTTCGGATCCAGCTCGATGATCCCGTAGCCCTGGCTGACCGCCGCGCGGAACGCGCTCATGGTGTTTTCGGGGCAGTCCGTGCTGACGCCGCGATGCGCCTGCAAAACCGCTCTCTTCATGATCTTATCACTCCTTTGACTGTTTACGGTTTGACGCGTGACAGCCGGAGGCGAATCTTCTCCATGCAGCTGCCCGTTCTGAGCCGCATGGTGGCTGTCGGATATGTGTCTTCGCGAATAGCTGTATTGACAGGGTCATTATACCAGAAAAGAAGGCTCCGGGCAATCGCCAAACGGCCATTCTTTCAGCGCATAAAGAAAAGCGAGCATGTCATCCATGACAGGCTCGCTTCGGGCCGCGTTTACGGTCGGTCTTTTCAATTCATCATGCCGTACTCCGCAGTCAGGCGCTTTCAACGGGCGTCTCAGGGGTCTCAGGCGCTTCTTCCGGCGTCGGAGATCCATTATACTGGAAGCAGAGCATGGTCAGGTCGTCAAATTGCGGCGCTTCGCCCACAAACAGGTCCACGTCTGCCCGGACGGCCTTCAGCACATCCTCCGGCGTGCCGTTTTCTCCTTTGCGAAGGGCCTCTATCATGCGGTCCGTGCCGAAAAGCTGCTCATTGCTGTCGGTGGCCTCCGCCACGCCGTCCGTGTAGACGAACATCTTCGCGCCAGGCTCCAGCTGGAGAGAGTACTCCCTGTAGCGCACGCCGTCCATCGCCCCGATAGCGACGCTGTGCTTGTCCTTAAGCAGTTCAAAGCTGCCGTCCGCGTGCTTCTGGGCGGGGTATTCGTGCCCGGCGTTGGAGGCCGTGAGGGTGCCTGTGGAAATCTCCAGCACACCCATCCACACGGTCACGAACATCTCGTCCGGGTTCCGGTAGCAGATCTGCCTGTTGACCAGCGTCAGCACCTTGGCCGGGCTGGTTTCGTTCATGGCGGCGTTCCGGATCAGGGACATAGCCACCATCATGAACAGCGCCGCCGGCACGCCTTTGCCGGAAACGTCGCCGATAATGAGCGCCAGATGATCGTCGTCGATCAGGAAGAAATCGTACAGATCGCCGCCCACCTCTTTCGCGGGGTTCATGGAGGCGTAGATGTCAAACTCCTTCCGGTCGGGGAAGGGCGGGAATTCCTTCGGCAGCGAATTGGCCTGAATGCGGGTGGCCAACGCCAGCTCCGCGCCCAGGCGCTCCTTTTCCAGAGCCAGGCGCTGCCGTTCTTTCGCGACCTCGGCGTAATGGATGACCAGGGACACGATATACAGCGGCGGCACGGCGCAGGGCAGCCAGAGCGGGTGGGTTATCAGGCCCAGTCTGAAGAACAGGAAGGTGGCCCCCGCGCTCAGGCCGATCAGGCCGACGCAAACCGCGCCGCCCCACAGGGTCCGCAGCCGCAGGAACAGCACCATGGCCGCGGCGCACAGCACGAACAGAGCGATCAGCTGCGGCAGATCCGGCGCTTCGGTCTTGTACTTGCCCTCCAGCAGGTTCTGGATCACGTTGGCCTGATATTCGATGCCGTACATCTGCTTCCCTTTGTTGATGGAGGTGAAGTAGGCATCCTGAAGGCTGGGCGCATAGGGCCCGATGAGCACGATCTTATTCGCCCAGTAACCCGACGGGATCCTGCCGCTGAGCAGCATGGCCAGGGAAATGCCGTCGTAATAGCCTCCGGGATTGGCGGTATAGGTCACATAATAAGCGCCGCTGCCGCTCGTGGGAGGCTCCTTAATCGTCTTTCCCTGTTTTTCAAGGTACAGGCGGGCCGTCTCATGCGCCATGGAATAGATTCTCCCCTCCTGGGGCTCCACGTACAGATGAGCATGGCGAAGCACGCCGTCCTTGTCGGTCATGGCGTTGATGTGGCCCTCAACCGCGACCTCTTTCAGCGCGTCGAACGGTTGTTCAAACCCGATCACGGCGGAATTGTTCATGGATATGGGCCGGCCGTTTTCCCAGGTAATGACGCTGCCGAACCGGGCGATGCAGGCCGTGACCACGTTGCCCAGCTCCTTCGCGGCGTTCGCCAGCCGCTCGTCCGCCTCCGGGGTGGTGTTGCCGGCATAGAGAATATCGACGGCGGTGACGGCCGGCTTGTTGTCCGGATCGGACGCCAGTATCTCCAGGGCGGAGGCGATGATGCTCCTGTCCCACGTGTAATACGGGCCCAGCGCTTCCAGCGTGTCCTCATCGATTCCGAAGATGATGATGTCGCTGCTGGTCACGCCGCGCTGCTGGTACAGCCAGTCCTGAATCCATTTGTCCACGCGGTACAGCGCGCCGAGACCGATGATCGCGACGACCGCCAGCACCGCGGCCAGGGAAATCAGGTACTTCTTGGCGTTTTTCATGAATACCTCCCGCCCCGTAGGTCGCCCGGATCAGGCCTTCGTTCCGGCGATGCCCGGAAAGAGAAACCCAGCTTAATGCTTGACATAACCGCCGGCATGGTTCGACGGAATGACGTAACCGTCGGTAAAGGTCGACGTGACGTCATTGCCGTAACTATCCTTGACGACATAGGTCACGCCCGTGATGGGAGCAGTGGTGCCGCTCTCCGTCAGGGGATTGGTGGCCGGCGTCACGCCGGTAATGGTGCACGTCATGCCGTCGGGCAGATTCACGCAGGCCGCCATTTCTCCATCCGTATAGGGGAAAGTCGCCTCGGTGGTCGTTCCAAACCAGAATTCCAGCTGCGTGACTTGCGAGGTCGTTTTGACATAGCCGCCGGCATGGTTCGACGGGATGACGTAACCGCCGGTAAAGTACGACGTGACGTTATCGCTGCCGCTCTTGATGACATAGGTCACGCCCGTGATGGGAGCCGAACCAGGCTCCGACGAGGACAGCAGGGGATTAGTGGCCGGCGTCACGCCGGTGATGGTGCACGTCAGGCTGCCGGGAAGATTCACGCAGGTCGCCATTTCTCCATCCGTGTAGGGGAAATTCGCCTCAGTGGTCGTTCCGAACCAGAATTCCAGCGGGGTGGTATTGTTGGTAACAGTAAGGGTGCCGTTTACCGTGCTGATGTTCTCGGGCAGGAAATACGAGGTTACGACCGAAGCGGTTCCGTCTCCGTTATCCTGGAGTATGTTATAGCTGGAAACGATGTTGCTGCTGGAACCGACGTTGGTCTGTCCGCCGCTGGCGGTCGCGCTGAA
>JAFZRB010000339.1 GCA_017620115.1 Clostridia bacterium
CCCCGGCCGCTCTCATCGAAAGTAACGGCGTGGGGATTGCCCATCGAAACGCACACGAAATTCAGCGTGCGCCCCGCCGCCGTGAGGCTGATCGAGCGATTCAGGATCTCCGGCTCGCCCATGTCCACCGTCGCCGCGCGCACCTCGCCCGCCGCGATATCCAGCCGCACGGTCTTGAGCCCCGCGCCGGTGAGGATGCGCATTTCTTCCCTGCGGCACAGCCCGCTGTCGTAGAGATAGCGCGCGGCGCAGCGGATACCGTTGCCGCAGATCTCCGCCTCGCTGCCGTCGGCGTTGAAGATGCGCATGCGCGCGTCCGCGCCGTCCGCCGGATCGATGAGGATGAGGCCGTCCGCGCCGACGCCCGTGTGCGGCCGGGAAAGCCGCACCGACGCCGCCGCGGGATCGGCGGGGCCCTCCTGCGTGAAGGTGTCGGCGAATATGTAGTCGTTGGAGAGGCCGTGCATCTTGACAAATTTCACAGGCTTTCCCTTCCTTCGCTCCGATAGCCGGTTCTTTGGGGTATATTATAATCCGCCCGCGTTCCGCTGTGAACGCCCGATTGTGTTGATTTCTCAAAAATTCTTTCACAAAACGGCGCGGCCTCATCGGGCCGCGCCGCAGTTCGTTTCCGGTTCCTCATTCCCCGTCGATCGGGCGCTCCAGCAGGTCGACTTCCGCCGCGCTTCCGTCCGCGCCGACGCGGAAGGTTTTGATCTCGAAGGGCCTGTAATCCGCCTCCACCGACGCGCCGATGAACGGAAGGCTGACGCGCGCGCGGGCCGGCCTGCCGCTGGTCTCCACGGCGCGGATGACGAGGCCGTCGCCCTCCTCGGCGTCCTTCACGACGTTCAGCAGCACGCCCTCGCCTTCGACGGCCGCGTAGCTGGCCGAAAGCGGCAGCGGGCCTGCGTGGAACGTCTCGTAAACCGGGAACGGCGGCTGGTTCATCAGCGCCGCGCGCCGGGTGAGAGCCGCCTTGTCCGGCGCGCCGCCGGGCACGATGGAGTAGTTCAGCTCGTGCACGCCGATGTCCGTCACCTGCGTGAACTCGTCCTTGATGCCGAAGTGATCCGCCGCGCCGGCGCTGCGCACCGCCACGAAGCGCAGGATATTGCCCGCCACGCTGTAGCTGTAGCTCGAATCGTTCACGACGGCGACGCTCACGGGCGCTCCGTCCTTCTCGCCGCGCACCGCGGCCCAGGACTGGCCGGGTTCCTCCTGGCCGTCGGCGTCCTTTTCGATGCTGGCGTAGGGTATCTCATAGACGGCGCGGGTATTATCGCCGTTCAGCGGGAAGCTGAGCTTGAGGATGCGGAAGCTCTCCTGCCAGTTCACCGTCACGTGCACGTCGATGTCCGGCCGGTCGCGATACAGCGTGAAGTCCTGAATGAGCGTGCTGGTTCCGAAACATGACTGCGCGCGCAGCACGGCGCACACCTCGCCCCACTCGCGCAGCGTCAGCCTGCCGTCCCCGAAGAAACCGATCGTGCCGGTGAGCTCGTTTTTGCCGTGCGCCCAGGTGTCGTTCTGGTAATCCTCGATGACCTCGCCGCGGGCGGCGTGGCCCGCAAACACCTCCCGGCCGCGCGTCTTGTCGAAGAGGCGGCTGATCTCGCCGGTGGCGCGGTCCAGCTCCAGCCGGAACCAGTCGTTCTCGATGAAGCAGCCGCCCGCCTTGAGATAGCGGCCCGAGGAAGCATACGCCTTCTCCGGCTTCGCGCTGCGCCAGATGGAGATGGTGCGGTATCCCAGCGGCGGCAGCGTCAGCGCCACCACGCCCTCTTCGTCGCGGCCGCGCTCGTTCACGGTCTTGTCGGAGCGCAGGTTCTGGAAGGGCAGGGGATCGCCCCGCTCGTCCAGCGCGCCGGTCAGCGCGCGGGTGAGCTTCACGCAGACCGCCGCCTCGAAGGCGTTCGGATTGAACACCACCACGGGATAGCCGCCCACGTGCTTTTCCCACTCGGCCCAGCTGCCCTCCTGGCCGACGGAGAGGTCGCGGCCGCCCAGCGTGTCGACATGCCAGGAAATGCGCTGCGCGGCCGCGTTAAGCGTCTCGCCGGCGAGGCGCAGCGCTTCGCCGTGCTGGTCGCGCGCGTCGTCGTAGGCGGCGCGGATGGCGCAGCCGCCCATAATGTCGTGGAACTGGTTGAACATCACGTCCTCCCAGGCGCGGCGCAGTTTGTCCCGCGGATCCACGAGCCCGATCACGCGCCGGGCGGCGGCGGCCAGCTTCTCGGCGGCCAGCAGCCGGTTTTCGGCGCGGCGGTTGTTCTTCTTGATCTCGCTGCGTGCGCTGTAGCAGCCGATGGCGTGATGCTGCAGGTCGCCCTCCACCGTGCGGTGAAGGCCGACGCCGTCCTGAACCTTCGCGAAGAAATCGCCGGGCTGGCCGAAGCGCAGATCCGGATCGTCCTTCATCCAGGCGCTGATTGTCCTCAGCTGCTTCACGGTGGGGCCGCCGCCGTGGTTGCCCACGCCGTAGAAGAACATCTCCGGCTCGTCGGCTTCGTCCACGTGCCGCCTGAGCGCGTCGAGCAGGCCGTCCAGGTCTTCATCCCAGCCGGTGCAGTAGGCGTGCGGAATGCGGAACACGGGGATCGTGGTGCCGTCCACGCCGCGCCATTTGAAGGCATGGGCGTTCAGCGCCTTTTCATGCTCCATGGGCCGCATCATGACGTAGCGCGGCATCCCGGAAAGCGACAGTATCTGCGGCAGGTTGCCGTTGTGGCCGAAGCTGTCCACGTTGTAGCCGAATTTCGCCTGTGTGCCGAACGCGCGGCGGTAATAGGCCTGGCTGTACAGCGCGTGCCGGGCGAAGGACTCGCCGCAGGGGGCGTTGCAGTCCGGCTGCAGCCACCAGCCGCCGGCGATGACCCAGCGGCCCTCCTTCACGCGCGCGCGGATCTCCTCGAACATGTCCGGCTCGTTTTCCTCAACCCATTGATAGTAGCACGCGCCCGCGCAGGTGAACACAAAATCGTCGAATTCCTTCATGCGATCCAGCGCCGAACGAAACGTGGCCTTAATCTCGGAGAAGCCCTCCTGCCAGCGCCACAGCCACACGGGATCGATATGCGCGTTGCCGATAAACCAGATTGGATGCTTCATGGAACAGCCCTCCGTTATTCTCTGTTTACGACTGGTTTGACCTCTTTTTAAATTTTCGCGTTCTCGCAGCGCTTTCCTGCCTGCGCCGCTAAATTTCCGTAAACAATTCCTCTATCAGGACAAATAAGCTTGATTCCATTACAATCCTCATCTACAATACATCCCAGAAGAATATTTCTCTAGAAGAGAGGTATGATATTCCATGAAAACCGTCAATATCAAACTCAGTTTGACCGAAAATGTAAAGGCTTTTGTGAATATTGTCAGCCGCTACCCCTATGACGTCGATTTGCGGGCGGGGCGTCACGTGGTGGACGCCAAGTCCATCCTGGGTATCTTCAGTCTGGATCTGTCCAAACCCGTGACCATGGAGGTATACGCCGACCATTGCGACGACATGATGGAGGAAATCAAACCCTTCATCATCGGCTGAAAAGACGCGTAAAGAGCGGAGGGACCGAACGCCCCTCCGCTCTTTCTCTCTGTAATCGGCAATCAGTTCCCGCCGTAGATGAATTCGTGCAAAAGCGCCCTGTTCTTCTCGAAGTCCGGCCACATGACCCACAGCTGGCCTTCGTAGCCCGTCGTATAGGCGCCCTCGGCGGGCAGGCGGAACTGCTCGACGTTGTCCAGATCGACCAGCACGGCCAGCACGGCCAGCTGGATGATGTCGGTCATCGAGAGATTGGTCTCCACATAGCCGATGCCCTCGCGGATGAAGCTCAAAAGCTCCGAGGAATTGCAATGCGACGCTTTGCGGGCGATGGCCACCAGCACCTCGCGCTGGCGGACGGTGCGCTTGTAGTCGTTGTCGATGTTGCGCAGGCGGGCGTAAGCCAGCGCCTGCTCGCCGTTGAGGTGAACGTTCTCGCCGAACGCGGTTACCGGCTCGATGAGCGCGCTGGCGTCGCGATTCCAGGAATTGTTGAGGCCCCACATCTCGTCCTCGGTGATATCCATTTCGATGCCGCCCAATATGTCGATCAGCTCTTCCATGCCAGCCATGTCCACGAACACATAATCGGAGATGTTCATGCCAAACTGCTCGTTGACGGTGCGCATGGCCAGCGTCGGGCCGCCGAACACGTTGGCGGCGCTAATCTTCTGGGGCGAGCGGCCCTTCATGGGCGTCCAGATATCGCGCATGATCGAGGTGAGCTTGACCTGCTTCTTCGAGGCGTTGACGGAGATGACGACCATGGCGTCCGTGCGGCCATAGCTGCCGGCGACGCGGGTGTCGCTGCCGCAGAGCAGTATGTTGCGCCAGGCGGAATCGAGGCCCTCGGTCAGGGCCAGCTCGTTCGGATCGATGTGAACCTTCTCCTCGGAATAGATGGAAAGATCGTTCTCCTCGCTCTCGAGCGCCTCTTCGACGCCCTGAGTATTTCCCGTTTCGGCCAGAGCCGCGCCGGCCGCCAGCGCGAGCGCCAGCAGCAGCGCGAGGAAACGAATTATCATATGTTTCATGAAAGAATCCTCCGTATCGGTTATGCTATCATTTTATCATGACATTGTTCGCAAGGCAACCCATTTCAGCAAAGGATTCGTAAAAATATAAAGCGCGACAACCTGTTAAAAAGTGGAATTTGATACATTTTCTCTTTCGGCCGGAACGAAGCGCCCGGCGCGCGCGTCTTAGATGACACAGGATATTTTATGGTTTTACGGCTACATCGGATTTCAAGGAGGATTGACCCATGAAAAAGCTGATCGCGCTCATTCTGACGCTCATCCTGACGCTGTCCATACCCGCGCTGGCTGAAAACGTGCAGGCCGCCGGGCCGGTCGATGACGCGGCGCAGGATAATCTGGCAGGCTTTATCATCGTTCTGCACACCGGGGACACCCTCGGCGCGTCCGGCGAAGGGCTGAGCTTCGAGCACGTCGCCGAGGCGCGCGCCCGCTTTACCGACGAAGGCGCGGCCGTGCTCCTGCTGGACGACGGCGGCATACTGCCCGGGGACGCCGGGGAGGAGCAGGCCGCTTCCATCCTGCAGGCCATGACGGCCGCGGGCTACGACGCCATGTGCCCCGCCGCTCCGGAATTCCGGCAGGGGCTCGATCAGCTGGCCGCCATGAAGAGCGCGGCGGGCTTCCCGCTGCTCTCCGTGAACGCGCTGGACGCCGAAGGCGCGCGGCTTCTGAGCGGCTCGATCATCGTTGAAAAGGACGGGCTGCGCATCGGCGTGTTCGGCGCGACCGGCGCGTCCGAAGCCGAAGGCCTGACGATTTCAGACGCCGCGAAGGCGGCGCAGTCGGCCGTGAGCACGCTGCGCGGCGAGGGCTGCGACGTGGTCGTGGCGCTGGCCCGGCTGGGCGCGGATGAAACCGGCGCCCCGGCGGCGGTCTCGCTCGCGCAGGCCGTGGACGGCATCGACATCGTCATCGACATGAGCGCCAAAGCGCCTGCCGAGGGCCTGTGGACCGACAGCGGCGCGCTCGTCGTCTCCAGTCCGGCGCAGTTCCGGGGCATCGGCATCGTGGCCATTGATCCGACCGGCCGCTGCGCCGCCATGGTCATGGACGACAGCTGGTTCTGAGGCTTCGCCGCTCCCGCGCCGCGGACAGCCGGTCTTTTGCGCCGCGCCTTGCCGCTCCGCGTACAAAAATGTAATGGATTTATTTCCCCGTTTCTGTTGCAAAATGCCCGAAAGTGCGTTAAAATAAAAAATGGTATTGGACGCGCCCGCCGGACGAAAGAAAAGGGGAGGATATACAAATGGGTAAGCTGTACGTATTCGATCATCCGCTGATTCAGCATAAGCTGTCCATCATGCGCAATAAAAACACCGGTTCCAAGGAATTCCGTGAGCTGCTCAATGAGATCGGCATGCTGATGGCCTACGAAGTCACCCGCGACCTGCCTCTTCAGGACGTCGAGATCGAAACGCCCATCTGCAAGTGCACCACGAAGATGCTTTCCGGCCGCAAGCTCGGCGTCGTTCCGATCCTCCGCGCCGGTCTGGGCATGGTGGACGGCATCCTGAACCTGGTGCCCGCCGCGAAGGTTGGCCACATCGGCCTCTATCGCGACCCGGAAACCAAAATGCCCGTCGAATACTACTGCAAGCTGCCCGTGGACGCGCCCGAGCGCCTGCTCATCATCGTCGATCCCATGCTGGCCACCGGCGGCTCTTCCGTGGCGGCCATTCAGTTCCTGAAGGACCGCGGCTGCTTCAACATCCGCCTGATGTGCCTGATCGGCGCGCCGGAAGGCATCGCGGTCGTTCAGAAGGCGCATCCCGACGTGGATATCTACATCGCCGCCGTGGACGAGCGCCTCAACGAGCACGCCTACATCGTGCCCGGCCTGGGCGACGCGGGCGACCGCCTGTTCGGCACAAAGTAAGCGGCGGGGCCGCCGGCCGTGCGTCCGCGCTTTTGCCGCACGGTATTCCAACAATTCTGAATTGACAATCGTGACCTGCCCGCCTGGGGAGAAATGCCTTGGCGGGCCGTTTTCTGAAGACCGGCATGATAACGGCTGAACCGGAGGTTGTTTATGAGCGAGCATCGCGATATTTCCGCGGGATTGGCGGCCCGGCTGGCGCTGGAAAAGCACGGCTTCCGGTTCTCCCACGCGCTGGGGCAGAATTTCATACTGGACGACGGGCTGGTGCGGCGCATCGTGGAGGCGGCGCAAGTCGCGCCGGGTGAGCGCGTGCTGGAGATCGGGCCGGGCGCGGGCGTGATGACGCGCCATCTGGCCGAGGCCGGCGCGAAGGTCACCGCCGTGGAGCTGGACAAAAACCTCGAGCCGGTGCTGCGCGCCATGCTGGATGGGCTGGACGTGCGGCTGGTGTTCGGCGATATATTGAAGCTGGATCTGGCGGCGCTGATGGGCGGCGCCCCCTACAGCGTGGTGGCCAACCTGCCCTATTACATCACTGCCGACGTGACGCTCGCGCTGCTCACCGGGCCGGAGAAGCCCGAGCGCGTCACCATCATGGTGCAGAAGGAGGCGGCGGAGCGCATGACGGCCCGTCCCGGCGCGAAAAACTGGTGCGCGCTGGCCGCCACCGTTCAGTATTTCGGCCGGCCCGAGCCGCTCATGGCGCTGCCGCCCTCGGCCTTCACCCCGCCGCCGCACGTGGACAGCACGCTTCTGGGCATCCGGCTGTACGATGAGAAGCCGGTTCAGGCGCGCGACGAGGCGCTGCTGCTGCGGCTGATCAACGCCGCCTTCGCCATGCGGCGCAAGACCCTGGCCAACAACCTCACCGCCGCCTTCGGCGCGCCGCGGGAGGCGGCGCTTCAATGGATCGCGGCGTTGGGCAGGGACGAGCGCGTGCGCGGCGAGGCGCTCTCCGTGGCGGAGCTGGCGGCGCTGAGCGACATCATCGGGGAGGCGGCCGCCTTTCATCGCGTCTCCCTATTTTGTGCGGAGATACTCCTCTGATTACGGGAGAAACCCTGTCTGCTTTTGCGGAGTACCACAATTCCCGGAAAGCA
>JAFZRB010000340.1 GCA_017620115.1 Clostridia bacterium
ATTTCCCCGCGGGCACGTGGTATACCATCCCCTACCGCAGCCTGCAGCCGAAGAACGCGGACAACCTGCTGGTGGCCGGGCGCTGCATCTCCTCCACCCACGAGGCGCAGGCCAGCTACCGCGTGATGCCCATCGTGACCACGCTGGGCCAGGCGGCGGGCGTCGCGGCGGCGCTGGCGGTCAAAGCCGGCGTGGGCGTGAAGGAAATCGACGTAAAAGCCCTTCAGGATGTCCTCACGCGGAGCGGCGCGTTCATTGGAAAGTGAATCACAGTCCACCGAATCGGGCGGACGATATATCGCCATCATGAAACCGGCGGAGCGCAGCTGAAAAGCGCTCCGCCGCTTGCGCATCGGGTCAAAATATGGTAGTATAATAGCGTATTCCCAATGCCCCGCAGGAAACCCCGCCGGGCTGTTCGGAGGGTCGGCCGTGTTGAATCTGAAAACGCCGTTCGGCGGTATCCGCGCTCTCATCGCGGATCGCCGCATGCTCTATCAGCTGATGAGAAACGACCTGAAGGCGCGCTATGCCGGCTCGGCGTTCGGCATGGCATGGGCCTTTGTGCAGCCGCTGGTGAGCATGATGGTCATGTGGGCGGTGTTTCAGGTCGGTTTCCGCTCCGCGCCGGTGGACGATATCGAGTTCATCCTGTGGTACATCGCGGCGAACGTGCCGTGGATCTATTACAGCGACGGCGTGAACGCCTCGGCGGGCTGCCTGTATGAATACAGCTATCTGGTGAAAAAAATGCGCTTCCGCACGGAGCTTTTGCCGCTGGTAAAGACGCTCTCCGCCACGGTCACGCACACCTTCTTCATGGCCTTTTCCATGTTCATGCTGGAAATGTACGGCTATCGGCCGCAGTTTATCTGGCTGCAGATCGTCTACTATTCCTTCGCGGCGTTCTGCCTGACGCTCGGGCTGGGCTGGCTGGTGGCTGCGGTCTCGGTGTTCTTCAAGGACTTCGCCCACATGACCTCCATCGCGATCGGCATCCAGTTCTGGCTCACGCCGGTGCTGTGGGGCCCCGCGCAGATGAGCGACAGGGCGCTGGCGTTCTTCAAGCTCAATCCCATGTATTACGTCACCAACGGTTACCGCGACAGCCTGATCTACGGCGTGCCCTTCTGGCAGCGGCCGGGGCTCACCCTCTATTTCTGGGCGTTCACACTGGCCGTGTTCGTCGCCGGGCGGCTGGCCTTCCGCAGGCTCAAGCCGCACTTCGCCGACCTGATATAACGAGAAAGGAGCCGCCGCCATGCAGGCTGAAAACGCGATTGAAATACGCGGCCTGAGCAAGGTGTACCATCTCTACACCCGGCCCATGGACCGGCTGAAGGAGGCGCTGACGCCCTCGCACAGGAGCCGCCATACCGATTTCTACGCGCTGAACAACGTGTCGCTGGATATCAGGAAAGGCGATTCGGTGGGCATCATCGGCACGAACGGCTCCGGCAAATCGACCCTTCTGAAAATCGTCGTGGGCGTTCTGAACGCCACGGCCGGCGAGGTGAACGTGAACGGGCGCATCTCGGCGCTGCTCGAGCTGGGCGCGGGTTTCAACCCGGATTACACGGGCCTGGAAAACATCTATTTCAACGGCACGATCATGGGCTTCACGCGCGAGGAAACCGACCAGCACCTTCAGGACATCCTCGATTTCGCGGATATCGGCGAATTCATCCACCAGCCGGTCAAAACCTATTCCAGCGGCATGTTCGTGCGGCTGGCTTTCGCCACGCAGATCTATTCCGACCCGGATATCCTCATCGTGGACGAAGCGCTCTCGGTGGGCGATCTGCGCTTCCAGCAGAAATGCTACCGCGCCATGGAAAAGCTGATGCGCGACAAGACCGTGATCCTTGTCACGCACGATCCCGGCGCCGTGCTGCGCTTCTGCAAGCGGCTCGTCTGGCTGGAGAAGGGCCGCGTGCGCTTCGATGGAGGCGTGGATCGCGGGCTCAAGCTGTACGAGGATTTCCTGATCGCCCAGAGCATCGAGGAGCGCGAAGGCCGCGGTTATTTCGATTTTGAGGAAACCGGCGCGCAGGCGCTCCGGAGCGACGAGAGGCCTCCCATCCTGCCGCTGGCGCGCGACGTGCACACCAAGGGCAGCGGCGAGGCGGCCATCGAGGCCTGCGAGCTGGATCACGCCGCAACCGGACGCGCGGCGCAGATCGTGGAGCCGGGCGAGGATGTGGTGTTCCGCATGCGCGTGCGCTTCGACCATTACACGGCGCATCCGATCTTCGGCCTCACCATCCGCGACCGGCTGGGCAACGTGGCCGTTGGCATCAACACGGAGACGCTCCGGTGCGAGCTGCCTCCCGGCAGCGGCACCATGGAATACGACATGCGCTTCACCATGCCGCCGCTGAACCACGGGCAGTACACCATCTCTCCCGGCCTGGCCAGCGGCGTGCAGGACGACCATATCCAGCTCTGCTGGGCGGACGACGCCTGCCTGTTTGAAATCCCCAAGCGCCTGCGGGACATCCCCGGCATGACCTAC
>JAFZRB010000341.1 GCA_017620115.1 Clostridia bacterium
ATCCAGCGCCATGAGGTAGCCGTTGCAGACGAACAGGATGCGGTTCGTGCCCGGCTCCTGCGCGGGTGAGGCGAGATACCCGTCTTCCGGCGAGAAGCGCGCGATCTCCGTGACGCGGCCGGAGGGCACGTCCACCCGGTTGAAGATGTATTCCGTGCCGTCGTTCCACGCCTCGTCGACCGCTATCACCGCGCCGTCGCAGGGAAACACCATGCCCTCCCAGCAGCGGGCGTCCGTGACCGTGGCGCGGCTTCCGTCCAGCGGGATGAAGCAGAGCCGCATGTCGCCCATATACACCTCCGCGCACAACACGTCGCCCACAACGCAGCAGCCGTCGATCTGCATCCGGCCGTCGCTCTCCAGCGCCTGCCAGTCGACGGGGCCGGTCGGGGCGAAGTCCGCCTCGCCCTGCTCGTTGATGGTCAGATGGCAGAGCCCGCAGTCCGTCATGCCGCGGCCGTCCGAGGTGTTCACCAGCGCGCACACCCCGCCGTCCCAGCTGAACCACGCGATCACCCCGTGGTAGAGCGTTTGCTTTGTCTCTGGATCGTACACGCCCTGCCGCGCGGCCGTCCATTCGGCGGCGAAGGGATATGCCGTCGTTTCGCCGGTCGCGGCGTCGTACTCATACACGCCCTGATAGCCGTACATCCAGATCGCGTCGCCCACCGCGCAGATGGCGTTGACGTCGTCCTCGAAGCCGTCCAGCCCTTTGCGGGCGACGAGCGCGTCCCCCGCCGCAAGCGCCGCCGCCGGGACGAGCAGCGCCAGCGCCAGAACCAGCGCGAAAAATCGCCGGGCTTTTCTCCAAATTGCCTTTGCCATTTGTAAAACCTCCTTTGGTTTTCTGCTTATTAGACACCGCCCAGGGGCAGAACATGTCATGTTAAATTTCTCGCCTGCCTGAAATGATTTGTTCATTTGAGGTGTCTAACAGAATCGGCCCGGACGGGCATCCGGGCCTTGCGTAGCGTTTTTTACAGCCGGTGCACCACCAGCGTGGCGATGGGATCAGACGAACCGGCCGTGATGTCGACGGGCTCGGAGCTGACCAGGCTCAGCTTTGCGCACTCCCCGGCCTGGACGATCGCCTGGCCGGAGTAGACCATCGAATTGCTGGTGGTGTTCTTCTCGATCTGGGTCGCGGAGCCGGGCACCGTTTCGCCGTTCATCGTCAGAAAAAGATTGCTGAAGAACGTGTAGTTTTCCGGAACGGCAAAGGTGTAGCTCACCGCGTAAGCGCCGGGCCGGCGCAGCCTGACGACGCCGTCCTCCAGGCAGATGTTGCGATCCGGGCAGGAGCGGGCGTTGAAGGGAATCGGGCTGTCCGCGTCGATGTCCAGCGAGCCCCTCTGGCAGAAGGAAGCGTATGCCGGCGCGTCGCAGCCGTCTCCGTTTCCGTTGCTGTTTCCGTTGCCATTTCCATTACAGTTTCCGCTGCCGTTTCCATTGCCGTTTCCGCCGCAGTCGCCGTTGCCGGGACGCCTGCGGCGGGTGGGTTCAGCCGGCGGGAAGGGGCCGTCGAAGAAGGGGAACGTCGGGTCGCCGTTTTGCGAACCATTGCAGGGCATAGTCATGATCTCCTTTCCTGTGGGGTCGCTGCATACTATGCGGCGGCGCGGGGTCCCGTGAACGGGAAAGGCGTTTACGCCAGCAGGATTGGCTGCGTCTGCCGGCCTTCCAGCGCGTCGCGGGCGGCGCGGGGGATCTCCGCCATGTCGGCCACGAGGGAAGCGGGCTTCCTTTCGGGATCGTCCTGCCTGAAGGGCACGAAGAACACGTTGCGCCAGGCCATCAGCGTGCCGAGGCTGCGCGCGCTCGTCGACAGGCCGTCGTTGGTGGAAACGGCGATGAGCATCGGCCCCGCGTTGCGCAGGTGGGATTTCGCGGCCATGGTCACGGGCGTGTCGAATATGCCGGCGGCGAGCTTGCCCAGCGTGTTGCCCGTGCAGGGCGCGATGACCAGCAGATCCAAAAGCTTTTTCGGTCCGATGGGCTCGACCTGCGGCAGCGTGTGCCAGGCCGCGCGCCCGGCGATGCCCTCCAGCCTCTCGCGCACAGCAGCGGCGGCGAAGAAGCGCGTGTCCAGCGACCAGGCGTTCTCCGAGAGGATGGGAAAGAGCTGCGCGCCCGCGCTTTTCAGCGCCTCCGCGGCGGGAAAAACCCGCGAGAACGTGCAGAACGAGCCGGTCATCGCGAAGCCCACGCGCTTGCCTTCGAGCATGTCAGTCATGGCGAGCTCCCTTCCACGCGGCCTTCAGCGCCGCGTCCAGCATGATGCCGCCCGCGCTTTCCGGACAGTAGCGGCCCGGCAGGTTGTTCTCCCGCACGGCGCGCAGCCCCAGCCTGCGCGCCTCGTCCAGCGGGAAGCCATAGGGCGGGCTGGCCACGTCCATCAGCAGCGCCTCCGGGCTGACCAGCGCCAGCAGATGAGCGGGCAGCACCTCGGCGGGAGCCGTGTTGAAAATCAGCTGGAACCGCGAAAGCCTTGCGGCCAGCTCGTCGAGCGGGCAGGGGATCGCGCCTTCCGCCTGCGCCTGTCCCAGCGACTGGGCGCGCCGCGCCGCGACCGTCGCTTCGCCGCCCAGCGACAGCAGCAGCCGCGTCAGATGCCGGCCGATGCGCCCGTAGCCGATCACCAGCGCCGCCGCGCGCTCCACGGCGAACGGCACAGCGGACATGGCCGCGTGAACCGCGCCTTCCGCGGTCAGCCACGCGTTGCGCAGCGCGTAGTCCTCGTCGTCGGCCAGGCAAACGTGGCGCGGCGCGTCGTCCGGCGCGCCGACGCCGTCCGGCAGGATCAGCGCGGCGTCCGGGCGCATGGCCGCTTCCAGCTCGCCGAAGGCGAGCGGTTCGGCCGCGAACGGGCCGGGAAAGGCCGCGCGCCACGGGTTCGGCGCGAGTACGGCGTCGGCTTCTCGCGCAAAAGCCATATCGGCCTGGGGGAGCGCCAGCCAGCTCTTTTCCAGCCCCAG
>JAFZRB010000342.1 GCA_017620115.1 Clostridia bacterium
AGGAACGGGCCCTGCGAATAGGCGGTCTTGCTGGCGCCGTGTCCGTCGCTGTACTGCACGGATACGATGCCCTCGCCGGCGAAGGCGGGCTGCCACATCAGCTTTTCGCGATAGGAGCCGTTCTCCAGCGTGCGGCTGACCAGTTTTCCCTCGACCTTGCGCGTGCCGTCGTCGTTCCAGCGCACCCACAGGATGGTGATGGACTGGTTGGGCTCGGCCGTGCCGGTGATTTCCATCTCCGGCTCGGTGAACTGGTTGCTTGTGAGATAGGAAATGCTCACGGTGATGTCGGCGCGGTCGGTCGCCCGGACCGCGTTCGGGAAGGTGAACGTCTGCTGGTGGCCCTTGGAGTCGGTCACGCTGACCTCGATCAGCGCGTTCGGCGTGAGCCTCTCCTGCGCGTTCAGGGCTACGGTGAAAAGGCCGTTCTCGTCGGAGAGGCCGCGGCCCTGATCAAGTTCCTTGCCGTTGACCGTCACGACAACCTCGGAATTGGCCTCGGTCGTTATGACGATTTCGTCGCTGTCCTCGGAGAGCATCGGATCGATGCTGGTGGGATCGACCACCTTGTCGGTCTCGATATCCCAGAACACCTCGCCGTTGGATGTCCAGCGGCGGCCGTAGCCGCGGTTATCGCTGTAGAAGATGGAGATCGTGCCGCGGCCGGGCACGGCGTCGTTCACCGTGATCTCGTGGCGGAAGAAGCCGCCTTCGCTGGTCGTTTCGGTAAACTTGGCGCTCTGGCCCGTTTCCACGTTCTGCCATACGATATCGACGCTGGTGTTGGCGTCCGCGGAGCCGCTGATGGTCAGCGTCTCGCTGACGAGCGTGGCCGTTCCCTCGTCAATGCCGGGGATGGACGCCGTGATATCGCGCCGGTTGGACTCGCTGACCACGCAGCGCGTCTCGTCGGTATTGCCGGCCGCGTCCTCGGCCTCGACCTGGATAAGCTCGCCCTTGCGGAAGAAGCGGCCCTGCTCGGCGGACTCCCAAATGTAGTCGCCGCGCGCGTTGACGTCGCCCTCGCTCACGAGCGCGTCGCCGACCATGACGCGCACGTGCGCGCCCACCTCGGTGCGCACGACCACGCGGGTGCTGTCCTCGCTCACGGGGTCGATGTCAAGCTTGTCCACCTTCACGTCCGGCGCAGGCGTCGGCGTGGGCACGGGCGTGGGTTCGGGCGTCACCACGGGCGTGGGCATCGGCACGCGGCTCCAGTTCACGGAGAACACGTAGGGCGTGATGTTGCTGATATCCATGGAGCCGGTATTCACCAGCGCTTTGATGTTCTGATTGCGGCGCTGATCGCCGTGGGTCTCGTTTTTCAGCTCGACCAGCACCATGGCCGCCCGGCGATTCAGATCCTGCAGCGTGGTCAGGGTGCCGGAGAAATTATAAACATCCTTGTTCTGAAAAATGCCGCCGGACATGTCCGCCAGCTCGCGGAGCTGCCCGAAGGTGTCCTGCTGGCGGGCGAAGGCCACCGTGTACACAGGAATGTGGGACTGGCTCACCTGCTCGATGACCCTGTCGTAGCTCCACTGGTCGCCGCCCACCTTGTTGGGCTCGTCGGTACCGTCGGTCAGGATGATGACGGCGCTGACCGGGTAGCCGTAATTCGGGCTTTCGGAGCCTATGCCGACGGCCTCGTAAACCGCCTGATAAAGCTGTGTGTTCTGATCGCGGAAATCCAGCTGACCAGCCGCGGCTTTCAGCGCGTCCTTATCCTGCGAAAACGTCTCGACGCGCGTCACCCGGTCGCCGAAGGTCAGAAGGCTCATGGCCTCGCTGGGGCCGAGGCTGCCGATGAACTGTAGAAGCGAATTGCGGATGGTCTCCTTCTCCGCCGCGACGCCGCCGTAATTGGGGCTGCCGATGGAGCCGGAAATATCGACGCAGACGATATAATGAATGCGCCCATCCTGCTGGCCGTAATCCCAAACCTGCTGGGCGGGATAGTATTCGCCATCCAGATCGATGGCGTAGTCCTCTGTGTTGTAGGACTGCGTCGCCACCTGATTCATGGAATCGGTGGCCGTCACGAAAAGAATCAGGTTCTTTTCTTCCTGTATGACGCGGGTGATCTGGACGCCGGTGGGAACCGCCGCGACGGCCGGCCGCGTCAGCGCCGTGAGCGCCAGAACCAGGATCAAACATGCGTACAGGAACTTCCTCATCGTCTGCATCTTCTCTTCGCTCCTCCTGAGTATTTCCGCTTTGCGGCGCAGGCTGCCCCGCCGCGCGCCGCGTTTCAGCCGGCGCGCAAACAGATCCGCGCCGCCGTCTGTCTTTCCAGTGTTTAATTATAACATAGTTTCCCTGTTTTGTATACCGTGCAGCCTGATTTTACAGTAAGTTTCGTCAATAAATATTTCGCGCGGGCCATGCCGTTCCGCGTCTTGGTCCATTATGTTATAATGATATATGGAACCATCTGCACTTTTCATGTTTTTACCGGCTTCGTTTTGGACGCTGCGGATATGATTCGAATCCGGATTTAACGGTTATCGTAACATTTATTGTTAATTTTCCGTTTTTTAACTGTCATATGCCCACGGCCATGCTATAATAACTGTGTATGTATATAATTTGGTTGAGTCCGGGGAGGAATTGCTATGCGCCGTATGCCTCGCAGTCTGGTTCTGATCGCCGTCGTCATGCTCGTTCTGGGGTTGGGCGCGGGAGCGCTCGCTCAGCAGAACCCCCAGCCTACGCCGCAGTTCCCTCCCGAAGGCATCGATCAGACGCAGTTCATCCTGCTGCCATACGAGGCCAGGGCGGAGGCCATGATCGTCAAGGAGAGGCTGTACGATTACGGTTACTATCCCAGCTTCTTCTCGGATAAGTCCGCGCTGCAGAACAGCTGGCTCGACGTGGCCGATTTCGCGGCGCTTCAGGAATGCTGCCAGCAGAACGACCTGGAATACAGCGAGTACGGCCTGCTGTTTCCCACTTACGAGGCCATCAAGAACGGCGACATCATCAACCGCACGCCCAACGTCACGGCAGCGCCGGCCTACCACCTGATCGTATACGGCGAATCCAGTTCCGACGTCGGCAAGATCCAGAGCAAGCTGCAGAGCCTGAATTATAAAGAAAACTACGCCATCAACATCTACGACGCAGCCCTGCGCGACGCACTGGACCGCTTCATCAAGGCCAACAACTACAATTATGATCAATACGCCGCCGGCGGCATCACGCCCGAGCTGCAGGAATGGCTGTTTACCTCCGACGGTCTGCTGCCCTATGTCGAGCCCGAAGTGACGCCTGAGCCCACGGCCGCGCCCACGCCTGTGCCGGGCGGCGTCGAGCGCCTTCAGAACTACTTCACCGGGAACACCGCCGTGTTCGGTCTGAAGCTGCCCACGCTGGCCCTGTGGCTGGCCGGCATCGTGATCCTGGTGCTGATCTTCCTGGCCATATTCCATTTTTTCGGCCCCGGCCAGGGTAAAGCCCGGAAAAACGACGAAAACGTG
This sequence comes from Clostridia bacterium, assembly GCA_017620115.1. Classification (GTDB taxonomy): domain Bacteria; phylum Bacillota; class Clostridia; order Christensenellales; family Aristaeellaceae; genus Firm-10. The sequence continues at coordinate 3,480 of JAFZRB010000342.1, forward strand.
GTCTCATTCGATATCTCATACCGCGGCCAGATGCAAACCTACAACTGTATCATCCCCAAAGTGCTGCGCATCGGCCGCAACATCGGCAGTTTCCCGCTGAACATGGAAGACACGAGCATTTCCCGCCGCCACTGCGAGCTTTACTACCAGAACGGCCAGCTCGTGCTGCACGATTACTCCTCTTACGGCACGCAGGTCAACGGCAGGCTCATCCACAACAGCGAATGCAAGCTGAACAGCGGCGATACGCTGCAGATCGGCGATCACATCATCCGCATCACCTTCACCGAGAAAGGAAAGTGATCCTCCATGCCGACGCCCGGTTCCGATCAGATCCCCCGCGGAAAAGCGGTCGCGCTGTCGATCGCCGTTCTGGTTCCAACGCTGTTCATCATAGTCGTGCTGTTCATATTCTCGCCCATCGCCGGTCTGGCTGGCGTGCTGGCCGCCGTAGTGGCCGCAGGCGTCATGAAAAACAGGAAGCCGCAGTTCTTCGCGGCGCTTTTCCCGAAAAAAACCATCGAACCCGAACCCATCGAGCCGCTGAAGCCGCAGCGCTCCTCTTCAAAGCGCACCTACATGATGCTGGTGGGCATCAACGCCATGAATCAACAGCGCGTGACCGTCAACGAAAGCCCTTTCATCATCGGGCGCGAGGCCGACTGCTCGTTCCAGCTCGACTATCCGCAGGTGAGCCGGCACCACCTCATTATCACCTACGATCCCAACGACAAGCTCTGCTACGTCACCGATCAGTCCTCAAACGGCACCTTCCTGAACAGCAAGCCCATTCCGCGCGACCTGAAAACGCCCCTGCATCAGGGCGACGCCCTGCAGATCGCAGGCGTCATCTTCTCGGTCGAATACGTCCATTACTGATGAAACTGCAAAGGGGAGACACAACAGATGTACGCAGCCTGGTTATTCTTCGGCGATCATTTCAAGGATATGTTTTTCCCGAACCTGGACAGCTGGACGAGCCAGATCATCATAACGCAGGAGGAAAGCGGCTGGAGCGCCGACTCGATCTTCCAGGTGCGCGCGCTGGAAGGCCGGGTGTTCCTCTCGCCCACCACGCCGTTCGTCTGGAAAAACGACCGCTCGTCCACAGAGCGCGGCATCGGGCTGGAAGAGCATAACATCCTCGTCTCTCCCGAGGGCGAACTGACCATCATCCTTAAGAAGATGGGCGCCGAACGCCTGTGCTTCAATAAATACATCGTCAATTCAAATACGCTCACGATCGGTCGCAGCCCGCAGAACAGCGTCTACGACACCGACCAGCGCCTGAGCACCTCTCACGGCTTCATCACCTTCAACAACGGCACCAGCGCCGAATATACCGACAACAATTCCTCAAACGGCACCTATCTGAACGGCCGCCGCATCATCGGCAGCACCGTCGTCATCCAGTACGGCGACGTGCTCACCTTTCCCTCCGGCCTGAAAATCGTGTTCCTGGGCGGCATGGTGGCCATCAACCGCCTCGACACCCTGCAGCACGTTCAGATGCAGAAGGCCGTGCCGCGCGCCAACATCCCCATGCAGGACGCGCCGGAGAGTTTCCCCAGCCTTTATGTGCAGTATCACCGCGCGCCGCGCATGCTGCAGAAACCGGCGGCGGACGTCATCGAAATCGAACCGCCCATCGCCAAGCAGAACGTCGGCAACGCGCCGCTGTGGCAGCAGGTCGGCCCGTCCATGACCATGATCCTGCCCATGCTGATGGGCACGCTCATCGCCGGCAACCGCGGTTCCGGCATGGTATCCTCCGGCCTCATCATGGTGTCCACCTCTTCCCTGCTGGCGGTCACATGGGGCCTCGTCAACCGCCGTTACCGCAAGCAGCAGGCGGAGACCACCGAGGCGCAGCGCATCGGCCTCTATAAAAAATACATCGCCGAGATGGAGCAGACGCTGAGCACCCTGAACGCGCAGGAATACAGCCGCCTGGTGACCACGTATCCGAACGTCGGCGAGTGCGTCGCGCTGCCGACCGACGGCACGTTCCGCCTCTGGAACCGCATGCCCACCCACCCGGATTTCCTCAACGTGCGCCTGGGCCTGGGCTCCGTACCACTGCCCAGCACCATACAGACGCAGAAGCAGAAGCTGAGCATCATCAACGACCCGCTGCGCGACGAATCCGAGCGGCTTCAAAAAACCTATTCAACCATTCAGGACGCCCCTGTGCTCACCGCGCTGCGCGGCGAATCGGTCGTCGGCATACTGGGCCGCGAGGAAGCGACGCTGTTCGCGCAGGGTCTGCTGATGCAGATCGCGGCGCTGCACAGCTACCATGACGTGCGCATCGCCGTGTTCACGGAAGAAAACACCGCCTCGCAGTGGGCCTGGGCCCGGTGGCTGCCGCACGTGTTCGCCAGCGAGGACCGCCAAATGCGCATGGTCGTTTCCAAGCCCTCCGCCGTACACGACGTCATGAACAGCCTGAACGACGTGATCAACATGCGCCGCTCCACGCAGGAGGACAACGCTTCCTCCAAGGATTCCGACGAAGAAAAGGCCGTGCAGCTACCGCTGCCCCACTATATCATCTTCTGCACCGACAGCCGCTTGCTCGAGAACGAGCCCCCCATGCGCCAGCTGCTCACCAACCAGGTCGGCATGACGCTGATCATGCTCGCGCCCAGCATGGAGCTTCTGCCCAAGGAATGCCGCAAGATACTGAACGTAGCCGCCCGGCCCGGCCTGCTTCATACCAGCGACGGCGAGACCACGCAGGTCGATTTTGAATATCCCAACCGCAACCTGCTTCTCTCCTTCGCGCGGCAGATCGCCCCGCTGCGCGTGCGCGACGCCGCCGAGAACGCCGCCATTCCCACGCTGGTCTCTTTCCTGGATATATACGGCGTGCGCCGCACCTCCGATCTGGATGTCTGGCGCATGTGGACTGAGAACCACACCTACAACGGCCTGCGCTCCACCATCGGCTACGCCGCGGGCTCTCAGCCGTTCGTGCTGGATATCTCCGATAAATATCATGGCCCGCACGGCCTGATCGCCGGCACCACAGGCTCCGGCAAATCGGTCATGCTGCAGACCTACATCCTCTCGTTGGCGCTGAACTACAGCCCCGCGGAGATCCAGTTCATCCTGATCGACTACAAGGGCGGCGGCATGGCGGACGCCTTCCGCGGTCTGCCCCATGTGGCCGGCATCATCGACAACCTGCAGGGCGAGCTCATCATCAGCCGCGCCCTGGCCTCGCTGAACGGCGAGATCCACCGCCGCGAGCATATCTTCAAGGAACACGGCGTCGATAAGATCGACGAGTACAACCGCGTTTTCGGCAGCGATCCCTCCGAGCCCACGCTGCCGCACCTTATCATCATCGTCGACGAGTTCGCCGAGCTCAAGAGCGAGCAGCCCGAGTTCATGACGGAGCTGGTCAGCGCCTCCCGCGTGGGCCGTTCACTGGGCGTTCACCTGATCCTGGCCACGCAGAAGCCTTCGAACTCTGTTTCCGATGAAATCTGGGCCAACTCGCGTTTCCACCTGTGTCTGCGCGTGCAGACCCGCTCAGACTCCATGGAAATGCTGAAGCGCCCGGACGCCGCCTTCATCAAGGGCATGGGACGCTGCTTCATCCAGATCGGCAACGACGAGCTCTTCGAGCAGGTGCAGACCAGTTATTCCGGCCTCGCCTACAACCCGAACGAGCCCCGCGCCGAGGAAATGCCCCATCTGCTGGGCGACAGCGGCCAGGCCGTTCGCACGCCCAAGCCCAAGAAGGCCAAGAGCCGCAATCCCAAGGAGAAGGAATACACGCAGATGGACGCCGTGCTCGACCGCATCTCCGAGATCGCGTCGCAGCACAGCCTGGATCATCAGCGCCAGCTCTGGCTGCCGCCGATGCCTTCCCAACTGTATTTCAGCCAGCTCGCGCTCTACCGCGACACCGTCGTGCGCGGCGACCGCTACGCCAACGCCCCGGAGCATATCAGCTTCCTCGCGGGGCTGGCGGACGACGTGGCGCAGCAGCGGTATCTGCCTTACATCGTCGATATGACGCAGGTACGCAACCTGATGATCGTCGGCCTGGCCGGCACCGGCAAGACCACCGCCGTGCAGAGCATCGTCACCTCTCTCTGCGGGCAATACGATCCCGACCACCTGAATATGTACATCATGAGCCTCACCAGCAAGACGCTGAACAGCCTTACGGCTTTCCCGCAGGTGGGCGACATCGTATTCGAGAACGACATCATCGAGATCAAGCGCCTCATCAATATGCTGTTCGAGGAAGAGGAGCGCCGCAGCGAAATGTTTGCTGAGCTTTCCACCGACAGCTTCATCGAATACAACCGCGCCTGCCGCAGCAAGGGGCGGCCCACCGTTCCCGCCATCGTGGTCTTCGTGGATCGCTTCGAACAGCTCAAGAACATCTTCGCCAACGATGATTACTACACCGGACGCATCCACGCGCTGCTGCGCGAGGGCAGCGGACGCGGTATCCATTTCATCGTCACGGCGCTTGGCAAGAACGAGATCCCGGCCAAGCTGCATCCGTTCTTCAGCGGCATCGCGCTGCAGCTGCGCGAGCGCGGCGATTATTCCGACGTCATCGGCGCGCGCCTGCCCTTCGACATGGCTCCCATCGCCAGCACGCCCGGCCGCGGCATGGGCGTCATCGTCGAGGGCGACAAGGCCGTGCCCTACGAGATTCACTTCGCGCTGGGCGGCTATGAAGCCCCCGAGCCCGAAAGCGAGGATTTCGCTGATTTGAGCGACCCCATCGCCTACAGCCTGAACAGGCAGCTGAATCCCATCGAGGGGCTGGCCGACGGCGACCGCAACGAACGCATCGCCGCCTTCTCCGCGCGGCTCAAGGAACAGTGGACGGGCAAGCTCCCGCCGCTCATCCCGCGCATCCCGGAGAACCCGGACTACCCGCAGTTCTCGCAGGCGCAGGGCTTCGAGGTCATGCAGAAGACGCCGTATCAGCTGCCCGTCGGCTACGACATGACCAAGGGCTCGCTGGCCTCGTTCGACCTCGAAAAGAACTATTCCATGCTGGTCACCGGCCCGAAGAAGAGCGGCCGCACGAATTTCCTCAAGCTGACCGCGCGGCTGTTCGCCGAACGCGGCGCGGATATCTTCGTATACGGCGATCCGGGCTGGAAGAAGCTGTGCGACGAACTGGGCGCCAGGCTGCTCACTACCGAAGAGGAGCTGGCCGATTTCATCTCCTGGTTTGTCGCGGAATACCCCGGCAAGCGCAAGCGCCTGCACGACGAGGCGATGGCGCAGGGCCGCGCGCAGGCGCGCAGGCAGGCGCTCGAATTCAAGCCGTGCGTTGTGCTTCTGGATAACGCCGAACGCATCTGCTCCGGCTTCACAGCCCCGCGCTACGCCAAGAGCGCCGACCAGATCATCGCCGATTACGAAGCGGATGTCAAGGCCGCGCAGGAAGCCGGCAAACCCGCCCCGAACGCCCCGTCGGACGACATCCTGGCGCTGGCCAAGCACCCGTTCCGCCACAACATTCCCACGAAGAAATTCATCGTGGATCTGCTATCGCAGATGTGCGGCACGGCGGAGCTGTATAACATCTTCATCTTCATGTCGCTCTCGGGCGCAAACCGCCTGCTCGAGCGCGAGGAACCGTTCAAGAGCCTCATCGCGCAGGGGCGCGGCGTCGCTCTGGGCGGCCGCGTCAGCGAGTTCGACCCGCTCGGCCTGGCGCAGAATCTGACGCCTCAGTCGCGCGGCCAGGCTCTCCCCGCCGGCTCCGGTTATCTGGTTACAAACGCCGGCGTCACGTCGATCCGCGTGCCGCTCGTCGATTCCGAAGAAGACGAGGAGTAAACCGACAGGAGGACTTCGGCCATGCTGCCCGTGCTGATCTATGAGACGGATACGGCCCTGCGCGCAATGCTTCTGCAAACGCTGAAGACATTGCCGGGGAGTTCTGCGCTCAAAGTCATCTCGGTCAGCGCTTCTGCCGACGACACGGAGCGATACGCCGCCGCCCAGGAGGGCATCACGCTCACCATCATCGGCCTGTCGCTGCGGCCCGACAACCGCGCGCGCGGGCTCGACCTGGGCCGCGCCATCATGCGCCGCAATCACGACAACTACACCGTCTACTGCATCCATGAGCTGACCGATCTGGAAAGCGTGTTGGCAGGATGCGTCCGGCCGGCGGGCATCCTGCTGGCCCCGTTCTCGGGCGAGCGCATCGCCTCATGTCTGCGCCGGATCGCTGAGGAATACGCGTCTCTCAACGCCGAGGAAGGTGACGCAGGCTGCCTCACCTTCTCCGCGGGCGCCTCCACCTACCGCATACCGTTCGAGCAGATCACCTATATCGAGGCGCTGGACAAGAAGCTGAGCATTTACACGCACCGCCAGACGATCACCGTGCGCGGCGCGCTGGGAAGCCTGATCGACCAGCTGCCGAAGCAGTTCGTGCGCTGTCACCGATCCTATGTGGTCAACATCCGCGCGATTCGCCAGACGGATTATTCCGAGATGACCATCACGCTCTCCGGCGGGGATACGCTCCCCATATCACGCTCCAGCCGCAACGAACTGCGCCAGCGCCTGGAAGCCATCCAGGAGGTGAACGCATGAACGCCGATCTCGTCAGTTACCGCTACACGCGGGACGAGCTGAGCACGCTTCTGCTGATTCTGGATCTGCCGCCCTTCCCGGGCGTTCAGCTGCCGCCCATCGACGAGGCCGCCTACCGCGCCGCCGTCGATTCGCTTGCCGATTCCGGCCTCGTGACGCCCGCGGGCGACCGGGCCATCGTCGATCAGCTGACCGCGCTGCTGCTGCTCTCCATCGCGAAGAGCAGGTTCCATATCCGCTTCGACGCGCCCGACCGCGCCATTGCGCTCTGGCGCTGTCCGCTCCTGTGTGTGATGGGCGTTTTCCCCGAGCAGGGCGAGTGCTCGCTGACGCCTGTCCCCTCGCTCGCCGGTTGCGACGCCGCGCTGAGCGGGGCGCTCACGCGCTGCGGCTTTCCCATCTCCGTAGCCAGTCCGCTGCTGGACGGGGAGACGCTCAGCGCCTCAAACGCCGAAGAATTGACCGCCGTGAAAGCGCGCCTTCTGCATCTGGCCTCCGCCGCCGAATCGGAAACCGCCTGACCCCCACACACAAGCGCGGGCGGCCCCGCCCGGAGCCTCCCCGCAAAACGATATGAGGTGACACTATGGAAACGATTATTGTGGAGCTCTTTGTGCCCGCCACGTCGTCCACGTTTGATTTTCAGCTGCCTTCGACAGGCCGCGTGTGCGACATCGTAAACGAGATCATCCGCATACTGGAAGCCACGCAGCAGAACCTGCAGTTCGACAAAGAATTGCCCGTGCTGTGCGATCTGGAGCATGGCCGCTCGCTCAACCCGGCCGCCTTCATCGCCCAAACCGGTATCCACGACGGCTCCCGACTGATGCTGATTTAGCGTGTGTTTACAAAATCACCATGCCGTTTCGGCATGGTGATTTTGCATTATATATCCATCTTTGTCTGCTGGACGCCGCTGTCGACGGGAGGCTGCGGCGCGCTCATGCCCAGGTGCTCATAGGCCGCGGGCGTGGCCATGCGGCCGCGCGGCGTGCGCATGACGAAGCCCAGCTGCAGGAGGTAGGGCTCATATACATCCTCGATGGTGGCCGCGTCCTCGCCGGTGATGGCGGCCAGCGTGTCGAGACCCACCGGACCGCCGCCGAACTTGCGGATCATGGTCTCCAGCATGGTGCGGTCGGTGCGGTCGAGGCCCAGCTCGTCCACCTCCAGCATGTTCAGCGCTTCGCGCGCGGTTTCGTCGGTTACGCGGCCGCCCGCGCGCACCTGCGCGTAGTCGCGCACGCGCTTGATGAGCCGGTTGGCCACGCGGGGCGTGCCGCGCGAACGGCTGGCGATTTCCAGCGCGCCGTCGTGACTGCAGTCGATCTTCATGATCTTCGCCGAGCGCTCCACGATCACCGCCAGCTCCTCCGGCGTGTACAGCTCCAGGCGGAAGCTGATGCCGAATCGGTCGCGCAGGGGCGAAGTGAGCATACCGGCCCGCGTGGTGGCGGCGATGAGCGTGAATTTCGGCAGGTCAAGCCGGATGGAGCGCGCCGAGGGGCCTTTGCCGATCATGATGTCCAGCGCGAAATCCTCCATCGCCGGATAAAGCACCTCCTCCACGGCGTGGGAGAGGCGGTGGATCTCGTCGATGAACAGCACGTCGCCCGCGTTCAGGTTGGTGAGGATGGACGCCAGGTCGCCCGGCCGCTCGATGGCGGGGCCGCTGGTCACGCGGATGTTGTGGCCCATCTCCGCGGCGATGATGCCCGCCAGGGTGGTCTTGCCCAGGCCGGGCGGGCCGTAGAGCAGTATGTGATCCAGCGGTTCGCGGCGCGCGATGGCGGCCTGCATGTAGATGCTCAGGCTGTCCTTGATCTTCTGCTGGCCGAAATACTCCGCGAGCGAATGCGGGCGCAGTGTGCCTTCTGCCTCGTCGTCCTCGCCGCGGAAGCCCGTTGAAATGAGACGTTCCTCGTCCATGTTACTTCATCATTCCCTTCAAAGCCAGCCTGATGATCTCGTCGCTCTTCTCAGGCAGCGGCGATACAGCCGAAACCGCACGCGCCGCTTCGCTCGCCTGATAGCCCAGCGCCATGAGCGCCTCCACGGCCTCGTCCGCGGCGCTTCCGCGGGCCGCGTTGACGGGCAGCGGCGCGCCGGACGCCGTCAGCTCCGCGTTGTCCACCTTGTCCTTCAATTCCAGAATAATGCGCTGCGCCGTCTTCTTGCCGATGCCCGGCGCGCGGGCCAGCGCCTGCGCGTCGCCTGTGACGATGGCCAGCGACAGATCGTGAACGCTCATCGCGGAGAGCACCATGAGCGCTGATTTGGGCCCGATGCCGCTCACGGCGGTGAGCTTCATGAACATGCGCTTTTCCTCGCGCGTTGCGAAGCCGAACAGCTCGACGGCGTCCTCCCGCACGCTGAGATACGTGAAGCACTTCATGATCTCGCCCGCGGCGGGCGCCTGCGCCAGCGTGGCCGCGCTCACCGTGAGCTGATAGCCCACGCCCCCGCAGTCGATCACCAGCGTGCCCTCTCCCTTTTCAGCCACGAGCCCATTCACATGCGCCAACATAACATTCCTCCGCTCCGGAATAAAAAAGGAATCAAGACTATCTGTTTCAGGGTATGCATAATGCCTAATTGATCTTGAAGAGCTGTCCCGCGCGCATGCTGTTGGCGTGCGTGATGGCCACGGCCAGCGCGTCGGCGGCGTCGTCGGGACGGGGAATCTCATTGATGTTCAGCATCAGACGCACCATCAT
>JAFZRB010000343.1 GCA_017620115.1 Clostridia bacterium
AAGGCAAGATCGAGGTTGTCTCACGCGTTCCGGTCAAGAACAAGGAGGATCTCTCTCTGGCGTATACCCCCGGCGTCGCCCAGCCCTGCCTGGAGATCCAGAAGGACTACGACAAATCGTTCGAACTGACCAGGCGGCACAATCTGGTGGCGGTCATCACCGACGGCACGGCCGTGCTGGGCCTGGGCGATATCGGCCCCGAGGCCGGCATGCCGGTCATGGAGGGCAAGTGCGCGCTGTTCAAGTCTTTCGGCGATGTCGACGCTTTCCCGATCTGCGTGCGCAGCAAGGACGTGGATGAGATCGTGCGCACCATCTACCTGATTTCCGGCAGCTTCGGCGGCATCAATCTGGAAGACATCGCCGCGCCCCGCTGCTTTGAGATCGAGCGCAGATTGAAGGAGATCTGCGATATCCCCGTATTCCACGACGACCAGCACGGCACCGCCATTGTGGTGGGCGCGGCGTTGATTAACGCGCTGCGTGTGGTCGGCAAGGATATCGGGGACGCGAAGGTCGTCATCAACGGCGCGGGCTCCGCGGGCATCGCCATCGGCCGTCACCTGATGGATTTGGGCGTGAAGCATCTGAAGATGGTGGATCGCTTCGGCATCCTGTGCGAGGGCGAGCCGATGAACCCTGCTCAGGCGGAAATGGCTGCGATCACCAATCCCGAGAAATTCAGCGGCAAGCTGGCCGACGCCATGAAGGGCGCTGACGTGTTTGTGGGCGTGAGCGCTCCGCACATCGTGTCCAGGGAAATGGTGGCCTCCATGGCGCAGAAAGCCATCGTGTTCCCGATGGCCAATCCCACGCCGGAGATCGAGCCCGACGAAGCGCTGGAGGCCGGCGCGGCCGTGGTCGGCACGGGCCGCAGCGACCATCCCAACCAGATCAACAACGTGCTGGTGTTCCCCGGCCTGTTCCGCGGCGCGCTGGACGTGCGCGCGAAGGACATCAATCTTGCGATGAAGCTGGCCGCCTCCCACGCGCTGGCCGATCTGGTCTCGCCTGAGGAGCTGAGCGACAAGTACATACTGCCCCCGGCATTCGATAAGCGCGTCGGGCCCGCTGTGGCGAAGGCCGTGGCGCAGGCCGCCAGGGACAGCGGCGTGGCGCGCCTGTAACGCCGGCGGACAGAACGCAATAACGAGAACGACGGAGGGAAAATTATGAGCAAACCCAAACACGCGGCAGAGAAGAAGCCCCTGCAGTTTTTCAGACTGCCCTGGCAGGTATTCCTGATCATCACGGCGGTCGTGATGGTGGCCACTTACCTGGGCGTGCTGCCCAAGGGCATGGCCGGCTGTTTTGTGTTCATGATCGTCGTGGGCGAGATCCTGGCGTGGATCGGCGATCACACGCCCATCATCAAGGACTTCCTGGGCGGAGGCGCCATCGTGGTCATCTTTGGCTCCGCCCTGCTGGTGTACTTCGGCATCATTCCGGCGGCGACCGGCGTGGACGAAGCGGGCAAGACCGTTTACAACATGAATCTGCCGTTCGGCAATCTCGACCTGGTAGGCAACATCGGCACCTTCTTCAAAACCACCGGCGGCTTCCTGGACTGGTACATCGCCGCGCTGATCACCGGCTCCATACTCGGCATGAACCGGAAGCTGCTTGTGAAGGCCGCGGCCCGTTACTTCCCGGCTATTTTCGGCGGCCTGCTGCTGGCCTTCGGCGCCTGCATGGGCGTCGCGAAGCTGATGGGCTATCCGGTGATGAACGCGCTGCTGCTCATCGCCCTGCCCATCATGGGCGGCGGCATGGGCGCGGGCGCCTCGCCTCTGTCCAAGATCTTTGACGCCAGCGGCACCATGACGGCGCAGGAAGCCCTGTCCGTGATGACGCCGGCCGTGGCTATCGGCAATGCGGTGTCCATCGTGCTGGCGGGCATCCTGGTGAAGATCATGGTCGGCCGGCTGAACGGAAAGGGCCAGCTGATGCGCGCGGGCAGCATCGATCCGAAGGAGCTGGAGATCAGCCCCGAGATGCAGGCGAAGCGCAATAACATCACCCTGCCCAACCTGGGCATCGGCCTGCTGGTCTCCGGCGCGTTCTTCGCCGTGGGCTACATCCTGCAGGGCTGCTGGAGCGCGCTGGGCACGGGAATCACCATCCACGCCTACGCATGGATGATCATCACCGTGGCCGTGTGCAAAATCACTGACATCGTTCCCGAATCCATCGAAGTGGCCTGCTACCAGTGGTTCCAGTTCATCATGAAGAACCTCACGAACGTGCTGCTGCTCGGCATTGGCGTGTGCTATCTGGAGATCGGCACCGTCATCAAGAGCTTCAGCCTCACTTACCTGCTGCTGTGCGCGGCCACCTGCGTAGGCGCCTTCGTAGGCGCGGCGATCATCGGCCGGATCGTGGGCATCTATCCCTTCGAGGCGGGCATTACAGCCGGCCTGTGCATGAGCAACATGGGTGGCACCGGCGACGTGGCCGTGCTTTCCGCCGCCAACCGCATGGAGTTGATGCCCTTCGCGCAGATCTCCTCCCGACTGGGCGGCGCAATCATACTGCTGATCGCCAGCCTGATGCTGTCGATCCTGTCGCAGTATCTGGTAACCGCGAATCCGGAAGTTGTGGAACAGGCGCTCGAGGCAGCGAAGACGGTCCTCGCGGGCGTGTAATCACAGCGTGCGGAGGATTTGACAGGGCATACGCCGTACCCCATGCCGGCATTTCCGGCATGGGGTTTCGTATAAAAATATGAGGCAAAAAAACATTGTTTTGTGATTTTTGCGCTTCCATTTTCGTTGATTTGGTGTTATAATGTTAATGAATGGATGCGCTGCGCCGTAAGCGGCGCATCCGAATAATGATATGGGAGGGATATCCATGAAGAAACTGTTGGCGCTCGTACTGATGGCGGCTGTATTGCTGTCCTTCTGCGCTTCCGGCGCGCTGGCCGAGACCAAGAAGATCAGCGAAGATGCCCTGATCGGCATCGTGCTTCCGACGAAGGAAGAATCCCGCTGGCTGAACGACCAGAAATACTTTGAGCAGTATTTCGAAGGACTGAATTACGACATTCTGTTCAGCCAGAACAACACCGCCACCGAGAAGACCAACGTCGAGACATTCATCAGCCGCGGCGCGGAAGTGATCGTGCTGTGCGCTTATGACGCGGCCGGCGCAGCCGCCGCCGTGAACGCCGCCAAGGAAGAGGACATCGTGGTCGTCTCCTACGATCGCCTGATCATGGGCACCGACAAGCTGGACTACTATGTCACGTTCGACAGCTGCTCCGTGGGCAAGGCCCAGGCCGATTACCTGATCGGGCAGGCCGCCGGCAAGACGGGCGTCAACCTGTACATGTATTCCGGCGCGCTGACCGACAACAACTCCGTGCTGTTCTTTGAAGGCGCCTGGAAAGCCCTGCAGCCCTACATCGCCGACGGCACCTTTATCGTGCGCAATTGCGACAAGGCGGTAGAGTTCAAGGATAAGAACGAGCTGACCCGCGACGAGATGGTTTCAATCATGCAGACCATCGATTCCGAATGGAATATGGCGACCTGCAAATCGCTGGCCGAAGCGCACCTGGCCGCCGCGGGCAGCGACGCCAAAGGCGAAGTGTTTGTGCTCGGCCCGGCGGACGACGACTGCTGCCGCGCGCTGTCCGACGCGTTCCGCGATGACGGCGAAGTCACCAGCCTGGTCATCACCGGCGCCGATGGCGTCGAAGCATCCGTGCAGTACATCATCGACGGCAAACAGTCCATGACCGTCTACAAGGACACCCAGGCTCTGGTCAAAGGCACGCTGCAGATCATCGACGCGCTGAAGGCCGGCGAGGAACCCGCTTACGACACCACCTACAACAACGACGCGATGGACGTTCCCACCATCCAGGCCGACGTCGTGACCGTCACCGCCGAAAACATCGCCGAGGTGTTCTTCGAGAGCGGCGTCTATGACGGTTCCAAGTACACCGGCTGGAAATAAACGCCCGCTGAATCAGCGACTCATGAGGATGAGCGGTTCGCCGCTCATCCTCATATCCGTATACCCGGCCCATGAGCAGACATTTTTTTCACTCGAGGTGTTACTGTGAGCGACATCATTCTGGAAATGCGAAACATTTCCAAGAGTTTCCCCGGCGTCAAGGCGCTGGACAACGTGAATTTCACGGTCAAAACCGGTGAGATCCACTGCCTTGTCGGCGAAAACGGCGCAGGGAAATCGACGCTGATGAAGGTTCTCTCAGGCATTCACAAATATGGCAGCTATGAGGGGGACATCATCTACAACGGAGAAGTCATGCGCTTTCACTCCATTCGCGACAGCGAAAACGCCGGCATTTCCATCATTAACCAGGAACTGGCGCTGATTCCAGAGCTCTCGGTGGCGGAGAACATCTTCTTCGGGCACGAGATCATGAAGGGACGCCTCGTCGACTGGAATGAAACGATCAAACAGGCGGAGAAGTACCTGGAACGTGTACGCCTGAAGATAAATCCCAGAACGCCCATGCGGGAACTCCGGGTGGGCAGTCAGCAGCTGGTGGAGATCGCCAAATCGCTCTCCAAGCACGCCAGACTGATGATCCTGGATGAGCCGACCTCCTCCCTGAACGAGGAGGACAGCGAAAACCTGCTGAATCTTTTGCGGGATCTGAAGCGGCAGGGCGTCACCATCATCATGATTTCCCACCGGCTGAAAGAGGTGGTGCAGATCGCCGACACCGTCACCGTGCTGCGCGACGGCTCGACCATCTGTTCCATGGATGCCAGGGAAACGCCTGTGACGATGAACCAGATCATCCGCAATATGGTTGGCCGCGATATGGCCAACATCTATCCGGAGCGCCGGGAGAAGAACATCGGCGAAGTGCTCTTCTCGGTGAAGGACTGGTCGGCTTACGATCACAAGCTGAACCGCGAGATCCTTCACAATGTGTCCATCGAGGTTCGCCGTGGCGAGATCGTCGGCCTGGCCGGACTGATGGGCGCGGGGCGCACGGAGCTGGCGCTGAGCATATTCGGCAATACCCCTGGCTACCGGATCACCGGCGGAAAACTGACGATGGACGGCCAGGAGCTGAGCCTCGATTCGCCCCGACAGGCCATACAGCACGGTATCGGCTATGCCACGGAGGATCGGAAACGCAACGGCCTGATTCTCATCCAGAGCATCAAGTTCAATACGACCTTCGCCAACCTGGAGGCCCTGCTGAAGGGCCTGGTCATCAGCGAAAACGAGGAAGTCGTTCAGGCGAACCGGCTGAAGGAGAGCATCAACATCAAGACGCCGTCGGTTCAGCAGACCGTCCTGAACCTTTCGGGCGGCAACCAGCAGAAGGTTGTGCTGTCCAAGTGGATTTTCGCCCACCCCAGGCTCATGATCCTGGATGAGCCGACGCGCGGCATCGACGTGGGCGCGAAATACGAAATCTACTCGCTGATGAACGAAATGGTCAGCAAGGGCATGTCCATCATCATGATTTCTTCCGAGCTGCCGGAGGTCATTGGCATGAGCGACCGCATATACGTCATGTGCGAGGGCAGGATCACCGGCGAGGTTTCCGGCGCGGATGCGACGGAACACAACATCATGCAGCTGGCAACCGATACGGAGGTAGTATAAAATGGATCAGAATCGCGCGACAAGACGCAATCTGGGCGAAGAAATCGCGGATATGCTGCGAAAGAACATCCGCAATTACGCCATGTACATCGCCCTGGCCGTTATTTTCATCGTATTTCAGGTGCTCACCAAGATCATGCTCGGCAAGTACCTGTTCTTGACGGCGCGCAACATCACCAACCTGATCAACCAGACGGGTTATATCGCTGTGATGGCCGTGGGCATGACGCTGGTGCTGATCATCTGCCAGATCGACCTTTCGGTGGGCTTCGCAGCCGGCTTTCTGGGGGCCTGCGCGGCGCGCCTGATGGCCGTCGGGGTGCCGCTCCTGCTGGTGATTCTGATCGTACTGGCGATGGGCGTATTGATCGGCCTGCTGCAGGGCACGATCATTGGCAAGCTCGGCGTTCCGGCGTTCGTCACCACGCTGGCGGGCGAATTCATATTCCGCGGCCTGCTGACGCTGGTGACTGAATCCAGCGGCACGATACCGATCACCAATGAGACGTTCAACGCGCTATCCACGGGCTTCGTGCCGGCGGTGTTCACCGTCGGAAAATACCATGGGCTGACGCTGGTGGCCGGTATCCTCGGCATCGCGCTGGTCATCGTCTTCGAGATCCGCAAGCGCCAGGATATGCTCAGGTACAATTTCGAGACCAGTTCTCTGCCGCTGTTCCTGATCAAGCTGGCGTTCTTCGCCGCTCTGATTGGCGCGCTGACCATCGTATTGGCGGGCTACAAGGGCATCTCCTGGACGATCATCATCGTCGTTGCGGTGGTGGCCATCTATAACTTCATCCTCAAGAACACGCGCACCGGCCGCCACATATACGGCATGGGCGGCAACATGGAAGCGGCGCTGCTGTCCGGCGTCAATGTCAAGCGGACGCTGATCGGCGTATTCGCTTCGATGGGCTGTATGGCGGCGCTGGGCGGTATACTGTACAGCTCGCGCATCGGCTCCGCGACGCCCACGGCTGGCATGGGCTTTGAACTGGACGCCATCGCATCCTGCTATATCGCCGGCGTCTCGACCACCGGCGGCATCGGCAACGTCATCAACTCCGTGGTCGGCGCTTTCGTCATCATGTCGCTGACCAACGGCCTGAACCTGATCGGCGTGGGCATCTCCTACCAATACCTGATCAAGGGCATCATTTTCGTTTGCGCCGTGGCGCTGGATGTGCGCGGCCGCGGCAAGAAGGCCATCGGTTGACAGCACATTCGCAGGATGGCGAAAGGGGAGAGGGAGGCGTTATGAATGAGGATTAAAGCTGATTTCACGAATATCACCGGCAGGATCAAGCCCATGCACGGCATCGGTCAGCCTCCGATCATGGGTCTCAGGGATCGCTTCCTGCATTATTTGGGCGAGGCGGGTATGCCTTACTCCCGTCTGCACGACGTGGGCGGTCAGTTCGGTGGCGCGCGTTTTGTGGATATTCCCAACATCTTTCCGAACTTCGACGCGGACGAGACCCTGCCCGAGTCCTACGATTTCACCTTCACCGACTGGCTGATCGAGCACCTCATGGCGCAGAAATGCGAGCCATTCTTCCGCCTCGGCGTCACGATCGAGAATTTCTGCGATATCAAGGTTTATCATATCCGCCCGCCGAAGGATTTTGAAAAATGGGCGCGCGTGTGCGAGCATATCATCCGCCATTACAACGAAGGTTGGGCCGACGGTTATCGCTTCGGCATCAAATACTGGGAAATCTGGGCGGAGCCGGAGGGGCATGTCGACGGCGGACACAGCCAACTATGGGCGGGCACGAAGGAGGAATACTTCCGCCTGTATGAGGTTACGGCCAACCATTTGAAGAAATGCTTCGGTGACAGCATCCGCGTTGGCGGTTACGCAGCCATCGGCTGGTATGCGTGCGACGCCGATCCGGAATGCCGGGGTATTGAGCATCCGGCTACGACCCGCGAGTATTACCTGACCTTCGGCCATGAATTTCTCGATTATATCTCGTCCGAGGAGCACAAATCCCCGCTGGACTTCTTCTCCTGGCACAGCTACAGCGACGTCGACGGGATTCAGAAGCAGGAAGACTATTGCCGCCGCATGCTCGAGAGGCATGGCTTCGGCGATGTGGAGGATATCCTGAACGAATGGAACAATTTCCATACCATCCGGGATCGCGGCACGCCCAGGGCGGCAGCCGGCGCGCTGGCGGTCATGCTGGCCATGCAGAAGAAGCCGGTCGGGCTGCTCGCCTATTATGACGGCCGCATCGGGCCGAGCGAATATGGCGGCCTCTTCAACCCGGATTCCTGGCAGCCATACCTCACGTATTTTGCCTTCATGTCGTTCAATCATGCTTACGAATTGGGCAGCGAGGTGCAGACGGTCTCCGACGATGGAAAGGTCTTCGTTCTGGGCGCGACAGACGGCCGGAAGAAGCTTCTGCTGCTGGCGAACACTTGCGAGGAACCGGTCGAAGCGGAGTTTGAGGTCGCGGGAGCGGACACGTCGCAGGCGGAAATACTCATGATCGACGACGTTTATCATTACTCGCCCACCGGCAAGCGCATTGTGGACGGCAAACTCGTCCTGCCCGCCAACAGCTGCACAGAAATCCGCATGTAGCGTCGCGCGGTTAACGACGCGCTGCAAAATGACCCCCATGCCAGCGATGCCGGCATGGGGGTTGTATTCCGTGCCAAATTCAGGGCAGCAGCGGCCTGGCGCTGTAGCGCTGATACACGTTGTAGGGGCGGAAGCCTTCGGCGTACGACGCGCCGCACTGATAGCCGCGGTATTTGGAACAGGTGCGCACCATATCCGCGAAGTCGATGCCGTCGTGCTCGGCCATCCATGTCAGCTGGGATTCGTGGCACCTCAGCGCGCGAAGCTTGATGTCGATCTGATCCGTGATGTCCACATAGTGCGTGGGCTGGAAATTGACGCCGGCCAGCGTATCCATGAAAAACACCGGTACGAAACTGGAAAACGCATCATACTGCCTGGGCCTGTGGTTGAGGCCGGAGCAGAAACTGCCGTTGGTGGCGATGCGGCTTGTTTCGGTATGATCCTGCATATAGTCGTCGTCGTTGTGCGTAATGATGACATCCGGACGCACGAAGCGCACGACGTCGGCCATGGCGTCCATGACAGCCGGGTCGTGGCTGTCGACCTCCATGTCGTTCACATTCAGGTTGAACACCTGCTTCGCGCCGATGATCGCGCCGGCTGCCTCGGCCTCCTTTGCGCGGATCTCCGCCAGCGGACCAGGTTCGATCACCACATGCCCGTGGCATCCGTTGGCGACATGGCACATGAACACGTCCGCGCCCTGCTCGACATACTTGCGCAGCGTTCCGCTGCACGCGATTTCCAGATCGTCCGGATGGCATCCAACTGCGAGTACTATCATATGTCATTCTCCTTTAATCAGTTTTACTGGGAAGATTCTGCCACAGCTTCCCTGTCTTATTGCTTTCTGACCAATCCGCCTGCGGATTCGACGCCCTTCTTCACCAGCCTGACAGACCTGACGGCCTCCTCTGCGGTCGCGACATCCAGAGCATGCTCGCCCCGCAATCCCTCAATAAAGAACTTCAGCTCGGTGTAATAAGCGCCCAGTGAAGAGATGTTGCCGCCGGCGTCGCTGTCCTGAGGCAGTTCCTTAGGAAGCTCCGGATGGTAGGCTTCTCCCTCGTCGGGATACACTGTCAGCACGCCGCCGTCCAGCGTTACGGTGGCCTTTTCAAACTTCACGCGGAAGCCGGCTTTGAAGGAGAATGACCGGGGAAATTCCCACCCTGCCTGGATGCAGACGCCCACGTCTTTGCCGTAACCGTAGATCACATAAATCTGCTCGATCAGGCCATTCTTGTCGCGATAGGCCTGAGCCCGCACGGTATCCGGTTCGCCCATCAGGTAGCGCATAAAATCCACGTCGTGGACATGCATGTCTATGGCCACGCCGCCTGAGCGCTCCGGCTTGTGCAGCCAGCCCTCGCTGGACCAAGCGGGCCAGGCGCTGAGCCTGTGGAAG
>JAFZRB010000041.1 GCA_017620115.1 Clostridia bacterium
GCCAGCACGCCGTCCATGCGGTTTTCAATGGCGAACCGGCGGCATTCTGCCCAGAACTCCGCGGGCTCGATCTTAAGTCCCCTGAGGAACCCGTATTCCTGCATGTTGTTGGGCGAAAGCGTCTTGTCGAAATCGTAGATCAAACTGGCGATCGGCCGCGCGCACATGGGAAAACCTCCTTCTATAACGGAATGACGGCGGGGAAAGCGTCGTCTCACAGCGCCCCGCGAAGATAAGAGGCGACCTCTGTGAGCGAGGGCAGAATGGCCTCGGCGAGGGCTTGCATCTCCCCGTCCGGCGCAAGCAGATCCGGCACCATGATGGGCCGCATGCCGGCGGCGTGCGCGGCGCGGATGCCGTTGAACGAATCCTCAACGACGAAGCACTCGCCCGGCTCTTTGCCCAGCTTTTTCGCCGCCAGCAGGAAGATGTCCGGCGCGGGCTTGCTGCGCGCTACCTCCTCGCCCCCTGTGATGACCTGGAAGAAGGACAGCAGCCCCGCGTCCTCCAGCTCCCGGCGGACGGTTTTCACGGGCGTGGACGAAGCCATCGCCACGGGCGCGCCCGACAGGCGCAGGAATTCGAGCACGTCCGTCACGCCCGGCTTCATGGGCAGGTTGTGGTCATACCGCTCGTGAAAGATGGCCGAAGCCTCCCTGACGTATTCGTCGTAGGGGAAATCCGCGCCGTAGGCCTTCTGCAGGCTGGCTTTCATGGCGGCGGCGGTGATGCCCACGCACTCGTCGCGCAGCACTTTCTCGATGCCTTTGATGTTGTGCGCCTTCCCCACCGGCGACCAGCATTCGATCCAGATGCGCTCCGTATCGAATATGACGCCGTCCATGTCGAATATGACCGCGTTCACTGAGCATCCTCCTCCGGTCTGTGACCGCTCTGAATTCTCCGCATATCCCCGCTACGCCTGCCCGATGCGCTCAAGCGCCGCGCCAAAGTAGCGCGCGCGGTCGGCGTCGGACAGCTTAAAGCAGTCGGTGATGTAGCCGATGATCTTGCCGGCGCGTTCGTCGATGCGCTCGCGCAGCACGCCGATGTGCTTCTCCCACCGCTCGAGCGGGAGCGATTCAGCCCATCTCCGGCAGTGCAGCGCCATGTCGGGGCGAATGGATTCCACCAGCGCGTCGAACCGCTGAAGCAGCGCGTCCGGCGCCCACGGCCCGGCGAGCAGCTCGCCGAAACGCGCGAGGTAGCGGTCGCGCACGGCTTCATTGTCCATGAGATAGCGGAACAGCCTGTTGTCGATATTCTTGTACATTCCCGCGCCTTTGGGATCCAGCCAGCGGGTGATGGAGTCGGTGTCGTTGTAGAATCCGAAGTCCTGGTCGTACACGATCCAGCGCCACAGCCCGTCGTTCGCCGCGCTGCGGTAGCGGCGGATGCCGATATCCTGATTGGCGGAATACACCATGAAGCACATGTAGTCGATGAAGTTGTCCATATCAATCCTGGACGCCACATAGGCGACGTTTTCGTCGCTCGCCGCGGGATGCGCCGCGATCCATTCGAGCAGGGCGGCATAGTCGTCGTTGGAGCCGTTCTGCGCGCGGACGCCCTCCTCGCTGCTGGCGTCGTTCTTCACGATGTCCATGTCCTTATCGAGCGGCCAGCCCTCGAAATCGCATATGGACCAGGGGCTGATGCGCTCGCGCAGGTTGTAGACGCCGTGGAACTCGCCGTTCAGATACAGCACGCACATTTCGCCGGCCTGGTACATGACCTCGGTGTCCGCGGCCAGCGAATCGATGAACGGGTCGCGGATAAGCGCGCGCAGGTTGTCCTGGCCGCCGCCGCGCAGCAGGAACGAGCGGTAGCTCTCATAGCCGCGATCGGGGAAGAGGTCGCCCGTGAACACGTTGGTTTCGTCGTAGCACACGCGGCCGGTGATGCGGAACGATTTGGTCTCCAGCATGCGGGAGGCGTCGCCGTTGAGCGAGACGCCGCAGCCCTGCGAAGGCTGGATGGGCGAACCGTCGGGGGCGTAGATCTCGACGTTCGCGGCGCGTTCCCAGATCTTGCGCTCGTTGGCGATGATGCCGTCGGCCTCGTCGTACAGATCGTATGGATCGGCCACCAGCGATACCACGCTCAGCCGGTGATCCAGGCCGAACAGATAGGTCTCCGTGGCGGTGTAGGAATCAATGCTGCCTCGGCGCGTGGCCACGGCGCGCACGACGGTGTTCCCGCTGATCGGAATCGGCCCGGTGTAGATGGACGAGGACACGGTGGGCTCGGAGCAGTCCAGCGTATAGAAGATGAGCGCGCCAGGTTCGGCGGTGATCTCCACGCGCAGCGTCTCGCCCGCGCCGAACAGCCCGCCGGAGACGGAGAACGCGGGCTTTTCGCAGCGCGCGCGGCATCCGGCCGTGCTGTTGTACAGGCCGATGGTCGGCGATTCAAAGTAGAAGAAGCCGCTCTGTCCGTCGAGGCGTCCGCAGGAGATGTTGCCATACTGCCTCATGGCGGGCAGCCGGTCGACGATGACGCCGTCCGGCGTGCTCAGCGTGACCGATTCGCCGGACGACAGGCTGAAGTTGGTCTGATAGAAGCCGTTCCGGTCCTTGCCGTTCCAGTCGTTGCCGCTGGCCATGACCACCATGTATTCGTTGGGGCCGATGGCCGCGTCCGCGGGAAACTGCCATTTCCGGGGCCTGGCGGGGTTGTCCGACAGGCCGTAGCCCGCGAGGGAAACCGTCTGGCCGCTCATATTGCGCAGCTCGATCCAGTCGTAGCTCTTCTGCATATCCACGTTGACCGTGTTCGACACGCATATCTCGTTGATCACCACCGGACACAGGCGGGCACTGTCGAACCGGCCGGCGATATAAGCCGCGCCGTCCGCCGTGTTGGCGACGCCGGGCGTAGGCGCGGCCAGCGTCGTCCACGAGCCGTCCGCGAACGAGAGCGCCTGATCGGCTTCGAGCGACTCATAGCCCACGCTGTCGGCCAGCTGGCCCGACGCGTCGTACAGAAAGACCTGCTCGCCCCGGCCGCTCAGCGAAAACGGCGCGTGACCGGCCCGGCCGCCTTCGCCGTCCAGATGGATGACGAGGCATCCCTGCGCGGGAACGCTCAGCCCGTCCAGCGGGTATTTGCGGGGATTGCCGTCGCTGTCGGACAGGCTGTAACCGTTCAGCGAGACCGCCCCGGCCGAGCTGTTATACAGCTCGACATAGTCGCACAGGCAGCCGTCTTCAAAGCGGTAGGTAACGTTGGAGGCCATGATCTCGTTCAGCCGCACCGCGCCTTCGACGGGCGTCAGCGCCGACGCAGCGGCGGTCTGGTCGTTCGCGAGGCCGGGCGTGGGCGAGAGGCACCGGGCGTAGCCGCCGCCTTCCGCGCGCGCCCAGGACTCGCCGGCCTCGAGCGGAGGCACTTCAAGGCTCGCTGCGAGCGCGCCGGAAGCGTCGTAAAGAGATATAATGTCGCCCGAGGCGTTCAGCCTGAAAGGCGCATGATAAACATAACCGGCGCGGGTCTGCGAGCGGCCGCTGGCGAATATGACCACGGTCTCGCCGGGCCTGAGGGTCTCGCGCGAAAACACGAACGCCTCGGAAGCGTTTTCGCTCAGCGCCATCCAGCCGGACAGATCGACGCTTTCGCGGCCCGTGTTGCTCAGCTCGAACCAGTCGGCGTATTCGCCGAAATCATCCCTGACGGTATGGACGTTCTTCGTCATCACTTCGTTGATGACGACGCCGGAGTCGACCGGGACGCCGCCGTCGCCCCGCCCCGGCAGCAGCTGCGCCAGCGCGCCCAGCGCGACGATGGCCAGCGCCAGCGCCGCCGCCGGCATCAGGGCGGCCCTTGTGAAGGGGGATCTTTTCTTCGCTTTATTCATGCGGGAGGACACCTCTCGGAGCTTTTCTCATAACCCTATTATACCTGATCCGGCCGCGTCGTGAACAGGATTTTGAAAAGCGGAAAGATTAGTATTCTGTTAAATATATACGGCGGGCCCGCGCCCTCCCGGCCGCGCCGGAAACGGGAAGGATCGAACGGCCTGCGCGTCGAATAATCATACTGGGCCCGTCAGGAAAATTAATGTCCAAGTGTGACTTTTCTGTTGACATTCGGGCGCGGTTGTAGTAATATACTCCTGTATTATAGCAGTGATTATATTCTCCTGCCTTCCCATGGACAGAGCGCAGGGGGAACGCCGGTCGGCGTCCCGGACAACCCGGCGGCAGATCAGCGGCCGCGAACCAACAACGAAGGGCGGCCAAGGGCTGTCGGAAAGGAAAACGCCATGCCGGTGAACAGGAGCCAGCGGCGGCACAGGGTTCATCGCAATTTCGTCATCATGGCGGCGTTCGCGCTGCTGGTGCTGATCGGATTTCTGGCGGCGGATTATTTCGAACGGCAGAACGCCGTGCAGGAACGCGGAGAGCTCACCTCCGGCATCGGTCAGCGCAAGCGCGTTGAGTACAACGGCCGCACATATGTCGAAAAGACCAACCTGACGACGATCCTCCTGATGGGCGTCGACAACGTCGCGGGCACTCAATCCTATGGCGCGCGTCAGGGCGGCCAGGCGGACTTCCTGCAGCTGCTGGTGATCGACCATACGGGCAAGACGATCCGCCAGCTGCAGATCGACCGCGATACCATAACGCCGGTCGAGATGCTGGGTGTGCTGGGCAATCCCGTGGGCACGCGGGAAATGCAGATTTCCCTGTCACACGGCTTCGGCCGCACGGAGGTGGACTGCTGCAATAATACGGTAAAAGCCGCGGAGAATCTGCTGGAGGGCGTTGTCATAGATTACTACATGGCGCTGAACATGGACGCCATCGGCAAGCTGAACAATGTGCTCGGCGGCGTGACGGTCACCCTCGCGGACGATTTCTCCGACGCGGATCCCGCGATGGTCAGGGGCGCGACGCTTCATCTGACCGACGAACAGGCGGAAATCTTCCTGCGCTCCCGCATGGCGGTGGGCGAAGGCACGAACGCGGAACGTATGGCGCGCCAGCGCGTCTATATGAGCGCAGCGATCGACGTCATGCGCGCGAAGCTGAAGGATTCGGTCAATTTCGCGGGCGAGCTGTTCGACGCGCTGGAGGCGGATATGACCTCCTCCATCAAGCGCGGCAAGATGATGAACGAAGCCAATCAGGCCTACAACTTCGAGGTGCTTCCGGTTGAGACGCTTCCGGGCGAGCATGCGATCGGCAGGGACGGCTTCATGGAATTCCACGTCGCGGACGGCGCGGCGGCAGAATGGGTGATGCAGGCCTACTACGACCTGTTGAACTAGATTTTTAATGATAATTCAGAAGGGAGAACTGACAATGAAGAAGTGGATGAGCGTTCTGGTTGCGATTATGCTGGTGCTGTCGATGACGACGGCTTTTGCTGCCGATGTGCCCAGCAAGACGACCTCCGATCTGGCTGACGTGGTTGCCATCGAGACCTCCACCGACGTCGCGGTCGCGCCGGATTTCGTGGTTGAAGTCGTCGATGATACGACCATGACCCTGGAGGAAGTTGACGAACTGTTTGAGTATGTCGCCGAGGAAGGCAACGCCCCCATCGATTATTTCGATGAGGATGTTCAGGCCGCGATCCTCGAGAGCCTGAACGAGAACCTGCCCGCTACCAGCGCGCTGGTTCTGGACGACCTGAAGAATTGGGAGATCAACGAGTTCCTGACGATCGACAGCACGGGCTATGATCCCAAGTACGGCGATGTGACCGTTACCTTCGAGTTCGCCACCCCCTATCAGGTTGGCCAGAAGGTCGTCGGCCTGCTCGCCTGCTATGACGGCACCCGCACGGAGGTCGCCCCCAATCAGTTCAAGTTCAACGCCGAGTGGCTGGTTCTCGACGCCGAGGTCATCGAGGCTGACGAGACCTCTTCCAAGGTCAACGTCACCTTCACAAAGGACGACTTCGAGAAGATGACCCACAGCGTTTCCACCGCTCTGGCCATCCTGAGCGAGCCGATCAAGGAATAATCATCATATGACGATTTGCGCAGCGACCGAAGGGAGGTTCTCCTCTCTTCGGTCGTTGATGAGAATGCCCTGGAAAAGCCGAAAGCTGGTTCATCTGCCGGCGGAGCGCCTCTCTGGCGCGGAACCACGACAGGGCTTCGAAGTTACACTGCCGCCGGTATTCATTGTTTCGGGCGTTTGTATCCGCGCCCGAACCGACGGGGACGGCGTCTGCTATCCCCGCACAGTTGTTTTATGACGCATACCGACGCGGACGAGGGTGCGGATCACTTGGCTTTGAAGTCCTGAACAGGGCGACGGCCAGCTTGAAAGGGCGAGAACGGTTCAATATGGAGAAGATCAAAAGCAGGCTTACAGAGCGCGATACGACGCAGCAGCGTTTAACGGCGAACGGTTCCGAGGGTCAGGAATACGAGATCGACCTGCTCGAACTGTTTTACCGTCTGCTGGAGAACGCCAAGTACATCGCTGTGGCCGCGCTGATCGGCGCGCTGCTGGCCTGGTCTTATACAGTGGTGGTGGTCGCTCCGAAGTACACGGCAACTTCAAAGCTGTACGTGCTGAACACGGGCGATTCGGCCATCAATTTGAGTGACCTGCAGATCGGCAACTACCTGGCGTCAGACTATCAGGAAGTATTCAAGAACTGGCATGTTCACGAGATGGTGATTCAGCGCCTCGGCCTGCCCTACAGCTATAAAACCCTCTCGAAGATGATCAGCGTGAGCAATCCGTCCAACACGCGCATCCTGTACATCACCGCCACGTCGACCGATCCGGAGGAAGCCAAATCCATCGCCGATACCTATGCCGAAGTGGCGCGCGAATTCATCGCCACGACCATGGACACGCGCGAGCCCAACATGTTTGAAGAGGCGCTGCGGCCCACCTCGCCCAGTTCGCCGAGCAAGAGCCGGAACGTGATGGTCGGCTTCATGCTGGGCTTCGTCGTGGCCTGTGGCATCATCACCGTGCGCTATCTCATGGACGACAAGATTCATTCCAGCGAGGATGTTGAAAAGTACCTCGGTATTCCTACGCTGGGCATGCTGCCGATGCAGCAGGTCAAGGCCAGCGGCAGCAGGCAGCGCCAGCAGAAGAAGAAATGGGGTGAATCGGCGTGAAGAAAGCGACGATAAACAATCTGGAGGAAATGGATTACTCCGGCACGGAAGCCCTTAATACCATTTGCTCCAACCTCACCTTCTCCGGGCGCGATCTCAAAAAGATCGTCGTCACCAGCTGTACGGCCGGCGAGGGCAAGAGCTTTCTGACGATGCACATCGTGCAGAACCTGGCCAGGCGCGGCAAGAGCGTCGTCCTGGTGGACGCCGACCTGCGTCGTTCCTTCCTGATCAAGCGCTACGGCCTGGAGACCGAGGGCGAATGGCGCGGTCTGGCGCACTTCCTGGCGGGCTACGACGATCTGGAGGATATCTTATACGCGACCAACTTCGACAATGTGTATGTCGTGCCCACCGGCCGCGACGTGGCAAACCCCATCCAGCTGCTCGACTCCCCGCATTTCGCCGACATGCTCAACGCGCTGGCGCGGCGGTTTGATTACGTCATCGTCGACGCGCCGCCCGTCGGCCTGGTCATTGACGCGGCGGAAATCGCCAAGGTGTGCGACGGCACTGTGTTCGTGATCGAGTACAACAAGACCCGCCGCCGCGAAATCATCGACGCGCAGCGCCAGATCGCGCAGGCGGGCTGCCAGGTGCTGGGATGCATCATCAACAAGGTGACCTTCGACAGCCTGAGCGCCAAGAAGTACTATAACAAATCGTACTACTCGCATTACAACAACGAGTATTACAAGCGCGACGGCAAGAAATCATCCAATTCCAAAAAGGACAGGGCCCGTTAAATATGTTTGTCGATATGCATCATCATTTGATCTATGGGCTGGACGATGGTGCGCAGACCTATGAAGACATGAAGGCCATGCTCCTGGGGGCGTATCAGAACGGCGCGGAGGAAATCGTCACGACGCCGCACGTTACGCCGGGGCGGGAACCGTTTGACGGCGAGCGATATCTGAGCCATTTCCGAGCCGCGCGCCAGCTCTGCCAGGATGAGAATCTCAGCCTGATCCTGCATACCGGCTGCGAGATCCTCTATACCGACGACACCGTGCGTCTGCTGGAGAGCGGCGATATCCCGACCATGGCGGACACCGGCTATGTGCTGGTCGAGTTTCTGCCGGGCGATTCTTACGATCGCCTCAAGCGGGCCGCGCGGGCGCTGGGCAACGTGGGCTACCAGCCCATCTTCGCCCACGTGGAGCGCTACGCGTGTCTGCGAAAGGGTTCCCACCTGGAGGAGCTCCACGAGGATTATCAGGTCGTCATGCAGGTGAACGCCTCCACGTTTGTGAAAGCCGGCTTTTTTGAACGGCGATGGCTTGACAGGCTGGTAAACCGGGGCTTCGTCGATCTGGTCTCATCCGACGCGCACAATGTGGACACACGCTGTTTCCGCATGCGCGAATGCTACGATTTCCTGAAAAAGGAATACGGCGAGGAAATGGCGCAGGAGCTGTGCCACGACCGGGCAAAACGCATATTGGCCGAACAATGACGCGCGCAGAGATGCGCGTGTTTTTTTCTGCCCACGTATAAGCCGGGATCGAGTGTGATTCGGAAGGTTGTCGGCATAACCGCCAAAACACAGCTCACCCCCTGCGGATGGCAGGGGGTGAGTCTATTGTCTGTCCGCGCCGTCAGACGCGCTTGCTCATGACATCCTTCTCATACTGCTTGACGATGCCGATCCAGCTGTCGCCGACGGGCACATTCTGCTTCGCGCAGTAGGCGTCCCACACGGCGGAGAAGGGCAGGGTCTTGATCTCTTCCATCAGCGCCAGGCGCTTCGAATAATCGAGGTTGTCCTCGGCTTCACGCAGCAGCGCCGTGGGCTCGAGGTAGGCCTTCAGCGCGGCCTTCTGGGCGTTGCGCTCGCCGATGACCCAGGCGGCCACGCGGTTGATGGAGGCGTCGAAGAAGTCCAGCGCCACGCACACGCGCTTCTCGTAGCCGTTCCGGATGATCTCGCCCATGATGTTCTGCAGCTCGTCGTCCAGGGTGATGACGTGGTCGCTGTCCCAGCGGACGCCGCGGGAGACGTGCAGCAGTATGTGATCCAGGAACTGCATGCAGGCCGAGATCTTCGCGGAGATGACCTCAGTGGGATGGAAGTGGCCGGCGTCCAGCGTGACCATCTTGCCGCGGGTGAGCGCGTAGCCCAACATCAGCTCATGGGAGCCCACGGTGTAGCTCTCCAGGCCGAGCGCGAACAGCTTGCTCTCCACGCCTTCCAGAACCAGCTTCTCGTCGATCTTCTTCTCAAAGATCCTGTCAAGCGATTCGATCATGCGCTGGCGGGGCGCGGCGGTGTCGGCGGGCGTGTCCTTCATGCCGTCCGGCATCCAGTAGTTGATGACGCAGACCTTACCAAGCTGTTTGGCGAACTCCTCGCCGATCTCGCGGCAGCGCTTGCCGTGCTCGATCCAGAAATCGCGGACGGCCTTGTCCGGGCTGGACAGGGTGAAGCCGTCCTTCACCATGGCGTGGCCGAAATAGGTGGGGTTGAAGTCCAGGCCCACGTTCTTCTCCTTGGCCCAGTCCACCCAGCTCTGGAACTCGGCGATGGTGTAGGCGTCACGGTCGATCTTTTTGCCGTGCAGCTCGGCGTAGCTGGCGTGCAGGTTGAACTTGCGCGCGCCGGGAATCATGCTCATCGCCAGGTCTGCGTCGGCGCGAATCTCATCCGCGTTGCGGGCGCGGCCGGGATAGTTGCCGGTGGTGGCGATGCCGTCCTTGGCGCCGCCCTCGGCGTTCTCGCAGCCGATCACGTCGTCGGCCTGCCAGCAGTGCATGGAGACGGGCAGCTGCGCCGCCTTCTCCATCGCCTTGTCGACGTCCACGCCGTACTGCGCGTAGATTTCTTTTGCGTAGTCGTAGCCGGTCTGGATGAGCTTGTCGGAAATAGCCATCTGTTCAAATCCTCCTTGCGTTTTTTGCCATGTCGGTATTGTACCTGATTTTGCCGCGGGAATCAAGGGCTGCCGTGGTTATACTGTAAAACATCCTTAGCGGCCTTCGCGCCCGTTTTCATGAAGCGGACAGACCGCGCAGTCCGTTTCGCAGGAGACGGAAAGCGCCTCCCGCTGCTTCTTTTTGCTGAGGCCGGCCAGCACCAGACGGTAGGAGCGATCCAGCATCGTTCTCAGCAGGTCGTCCGGCACATCGCCGTCCGCCTTCACGGAATTCCAGTGATCCTTGTTCATGTAATAGCCGGGGATGATGTCCGGGAACTGCCGGCGCATCAGCGCGCCCTCCACCGGCTCCAGCTTGAGGTTGACGTAGTATGGCCGGTTATCGTCGTCCAGCAGGACGGCGGCGAACATCTTCCCGCCGATGTGGTAGCGGATCCAATTCCACTCCGGCTGCAGGTCCTTTGTGACGCCGCGTTTGGCCATCAGGTATTCGTCGATCCAGGGGTACTTCATAAATCTCCTCGCTTATTCCTTCTCGATGGCCGCTTCGCGGGAGGTAATGGCGCGGATCACAGCGGGATCGAACTTCGGGCGGCGGTCATAGTAGTACAGGCCGTTGCGCTCCTGCTCCACGTCGGTCAGCTGCGTATAGCAGAAGCCCATGTGGTTCGGGTTGTCCAGCAGGGCGTTCGTGAGGCCCCGGTAGCGCTCGATGAACTCTTCCTCGGTCTTCGGGCCGTTGCCGTAGCCCCAGCCCTCGCCGTCCGGATTCCAGCCGATGCCGCCGTATTCGCTCACGAACACCGGCTGGCCGCCATAGTGCTGAACCTTGTTGAAGCGGTCGTAGATGATCTCCGCTTCCGGCGCGTAGCGCTCTTTGAACACGGCGGGATCCTGCTCGTAGTCGTGGGTATCGTATATGTCGGTCTCCGCGTGAATGCCGCCGCTGGCGTCGATGCAGGGGCGCGTGCGGTCGAATGCTTTGGTCACGAGGTAGCTGGTGCGCATGGTCTCGCCGCGCTGGCCGTGGTTCTGCTCCCCCCACGTCTCGTTCCAGGGGCACCAGCCGACGATCGAAGGCGCGCTGTAGTCGCGGCGCAGCACCTCCAGCCATTCGTCCAGGAAGATGGGCAGCGTCCAGCCGTCCTTCGGGTCGATGCCCCAGCTGGCCATCTCGCCCCAGCAGATGTAGCCCAGGTGATCCGCCCAGTAGAGGAAGCGGGGCTCGAACACCTTCTGATGCAGCCGCGCGCCGTTGAAGCCCATGGCCATGGAGCGCTCGATGTCGGCCTTCAAATCCCCGTCGGTGGGCGCGGTATAGATACCGTCCGGGTAGAAGCCCTGATCGAGAATCAGGCGCTGGAACACGGGCCGGCCGTTGATGAGGCACTTCATGCCGTCGAAGGAGACGGTGCGCAGCCCGAAATAGCTCTTAAGCTCGTCGATCGTCTCGCCGCCGCGCTTGAGCGTGAGGCGCAGGTCGTACAGGTTCGGCTCGCCCACATTCCACAGCCTGGCGTCCTCCACGAGCAGCAGGAGCCGCGCCGTCCTGTCGTCCGCGTCCGCGATGATCTCGCCCTGGCCTTCGCCCTCGAAAGACGCTTCCGCGGCCAGCATGACGTCGTCCGTCGGGCCGTCCAGTTCCGCCTCGATGAGCACGCTGGCGTTGGCCGCGTCGGGCGTAAGGCGCACGTTCGCGATGCGCGTTTCGCCCGTCCACTCCAGCCAGACCGTCTGCCAGATGCCGGTCGTGCGGGTATAGGAGCAGCCGCGGGAGTGATACTCCGAGCACTGCTTGCCGAAGGGCTGACGGCCCCCGCGCAGATCGTCGTCCGCACACACCACGATGGTGTTTTCGCCTTCGTGAACGGCCCGCGTGATTTCGAGCTGGAAGCCCGCATAGCCGCCGCGATGCGTGCCCACCGACACGCCGTTCACCCACACCTCGGCCCGGTAGTCGACCGCGCCGAAATTGAGGAAGACGCGCTTGCCCGCGGCCTCTTCCGGCAGCGTAAAGCTGCGCCTGTACCACACGGCCGCCATGAAATCGGTATAACCCACGCCGGAAAGAGCGCTCTCCGGGCAGAAGGGCACAACGATCTCGCCCGCCAGCTTTTCCTTCTGCATAAGGCCACGCGCCCGGCCGGACGCGCCGTGGTCGATCTCAAACTGCCAGGTTCCGTTCAGATTCATCCAGCCGTCGCGCACGAACTGCGGGCGGGGATATTCCTCCCTTGGAATCATGCCAATTACCTCCCGTGCCGGGGCGAACGAACGCCTCGGTTTGTTTTGCTTTATTATAGCATACAAACCGGTTCAGTAAAAGGCTTATTTTTCCGAATCCGCCATATTATCGCGCCTGAGTCCCGCGAAGAACGCGATGCAAAACCACAAATGAGGCGTTTTTATGGCGCTCGGCCGCGTAAAATAGCGCGCGTGATATTGCCCGATTGCTTTTCCCATGCTATAATGAACAAGCGTCGCGGCACGCGAATGGCCGCCGGCATCGCGGCCGATCACATCAAGAGGAGGCTTATCCCCATGAGCAACGTTCGAAAACTGTCAACCGGCAAGGTGTGGTGCTTCGCCGTCGGTCAGTTTGGCTGGTCCGTGCTGGCAGCCCTGATTTCCAGCTGGCTGGTGAACTATTACCAGCCCGACCTGGCCGCGCAGGAAGCCGGGCAGACCATCTTCATCCCCCAGGGTCTGGCCATTCTGGGCATACTCACCGTACTTGGCGCGATCACGGCCTTCGGCCGCATCTTCGACGCCGTGACCGATCCGCTCATCGCTTCGCTGTCCGACCGCTGCAAGAGCAAGGCCGGCCGCCGCATTCCCTTCATGCGCGCCGCGGCGATTCCATTCGCGCTGGCCTGTATCCTCACATTCTGGTCGCCCGTAAACGGCGAGAGCTGGGTGAACGCCGGCTTCCTCTTCCTCATGCTGATGCTGTTCTATTTCTTCATGACAATGTACTGCACGCCCTACAACGCGCTCATTCCCGAACTGGGCGCCGATCAGAAGACGCGCATGAGCATCTCCACGGCGATCTCCTTCACCTACATCGCCGGCATGGCGGTGGCTTATGTGGCCCCGGTCGTCTGGGGCGCGCTGCAGGGCATGGGCCTGGAGCGCGTCATGGCCATCCGCGTCACCTTCACCGTGATTTCACTCATCGGGCTGGCGTGCATGTTCGTGCCGGTGTTCACCATCCGCGAGAAGGACTACGTGCAAGCCGCGCCGAGCGAGTCCACGGCCTTCAAATCGCTGACGGCGACGTTCCGCAACCACGATTTCCGCGTGTTCGTGGCCTCCGATATCGCCTATTTCCTGGGCATCACCATGTTCCAGACGGCGCTGCCCTTCTTCGTCACGTCGCTTCTGAAGCTGGATGAGAGCATGTCCACGGTGTACTTCGTGCTCATGACGGCGCTCTCCGTGCTGTTCTACGTGCCGGTCAATAAGCTCACGCCGAAATTCGGAAAAAAGAAGATCATCCTGGTCGCGTTCTGCATCTTCACCGTCAGCTTCGTGTTCACGGCGTTCTTCGGCTCCCTGCTGCCCATTCCGGTGGCGGTTCAAGGCTTCATCCTCTGCGTGCTGGCCTCTCCGGCGCAGGCCATCTTCGGCATCCTGCCCCAGGCCGTGGTGGCGGATATCGCCGAGTACGACGCCCTCGAAACCCACGAGAACCGCAGCGGCATGTTCTACGCCGCGCGCACCTTCGCGTTCAAGCTGGGCCAGTCCATCGCCATGCTGCTGGTGACGGCTTTCGCCACCATCGGCCCGGAGACCGGCCTGGGCTACCGCATCACCGCCGTGGCGGCGGCCGCGGTGTGCCTGCTGGGCGGCGTGCTGTTCATGCTCTATGACGAAAAGAAGGTCTATGCCAGGATCCTGAAATGAGAGGAGGGATTGCTATGAATGCCGACAAGCGCTTCAACGTCGACGGCCTCGTGCTCTCAGCGCGTTACGAGGACACGATGAACGACTGCGTTTTGCCTTACCTCGCGGAAAAATGCGAAAAGACCATGGTGGAGGGCGACGGGAACAAGCCCATCGCCTGCTACAGCTACGCGGCGGAGCGCCCGCGCGGCACAGTGCTCGTGCTGCACGGCTTTACCGAGAACGCGTATAAATTCTCCGAGCTCATCTATTCTCTCCTGCGGAACGGATTCAGCGTGCTGAGCTGCGATCAGCGCGGCCACGGCAATTCCTGGCGCAAAGAGGGTCTGCCGGACGCCTCGCTCACCCATGTGGACGACTTTGAGGAATATGTGAAGGATCTGGAGATCATCTGCGACAGGCTGCTGAAAAACATGCCGAAGCCATACGCCATCTTCGCCCATTCCATGGGCGGCGCGGTGGCCTCGCTGTTTCTGGAGCGCCATCCGGACGTGTTCCGGAAGGCCGTGCTGTGCGCGCCCATGATCGCGCCCAACACCGGCGCTCCGCTGTTCGCGGTCAAACTGCTGTGCGGCGCGCCGATCCTGCTTGGCAAAGGCGCGAGCCGTCCGTCCTTCACGAAGCCCTACAGCGGCCCGGAGAACTTCGCCACATCCTGCGCCAGCGGGCGCGAGCGCTTCGAGTGGTACGACAAGGTGAAGGCTTCGCATCCCGAATACCAGAACAACAGCCCCAGCTTCCGCTGGACGTGGGAAGCCATGGGCGTCACGAAAAAGCTGCTCGCTCCCGGCGCGCCGGAGAAGATCGCCTGCCCCGTTCGCCTTTACGCCGCGGAGAAAGACGGCTCCGTGCTGCCCGGGCCGCAGCAGGCGTTTATCGCCCGCGTGAAGGACGGGATCCGCAGGCAGGTGCCCGGCTCCAAGCACGAGATCTACCGTTCTCCCGACGCCGTGCTGTTCCCGTGGTGGCATGAGATACTGGACTTCTATAAACAATAGGATTTGGGGAGCGGGAATTATACCATGACTGATATTCAGAGCGTCCAGAATCCCGTGGTCAAGCGGCTGAAGGGGCTCAGGGACAAAAAAGGCCGCGAGGAATCCGGCGAGATGCTGGTGGAGGGCGAAAAGCTGATGCTGGAGGCGGTGGAAGCCGGCCTCGCGCCCTCCGACGCGCTGATCGAGGCGGAGGAGGAGGCGCGCTTCGCGGCGCTGATCCAGCGCATGGAATCGTGCGGCGCGCTGGTGTACGCCGTGCCCCGTCGCGTGCTGGAGGCGGTGTGCGACACCAGAACGCCGCAGGGCGCGTGCGCGGCGTTCTCGCTGCCCGCGCCGTTCACCGCGGCGGAAGCCCCGGCGCGGCTGGCCGCGCTGGACGGCGTGCAGGATCCCGGCAACGTGGGCACCATCTGGCGCACGGCGGACGCGGCCGGGCTGAACGGCCTGCTCCTGAGCCGGGCGTGCGCCGATCCGTTCTCGCCGAAGGTGCAGCGGGCCGCCATGGGCTCGGGCTTCCGCGTGCCGG
The DNA here is from genome assembly GCA_017620115.1 of Clostridia bacterium. Lineage (GTDB taxonomy): Bacteria > Bacillota > Clostridia > Christensenellales > Aristaeellaceae > Firm-10. The sequence continues at coordinate 15,406 of JAFZRB010000041.1, forward strand.
CGAGCGTGACCGACGACCTGCCGGGCATGCTGCGCGATTTGCAGGCGCGGGGGTACGCAATCATCGCCTCCTCGCTGCGCGGCGAACCGTTCTACGAAGGCTGTCCGCACGGCGCGGAAAAGTTCGCGCTGGTGATCGGCAACGAGGCGCGGGGCGTATCGGACGAGGTGATGGCGCTGGCCGACGTGCGTCTCAAACTGCCCATGCGGGGCGGTGCGGAATCGCTGAACGCGGCGGTGGCCGCGGGGATCATGATGTACGAGCTGATGCGGGAACAGTGACACGCCGCTACAATATCACCCGTTCGCCCCATTGGGGCGGGCGGGCATTTTCATGATAAAAACCGCCCAGATTTTTAAGAAACTGTGATAAAAGCCCTTGACGAAACTCCCTATAGTGTTTATAATCTGAAAGTACGGTTTACTGTCCGTAAATATATTGAAAAGGGGTCTTTGAAATGATATTGCCCGGAAAATTATCCCTGGGCTATCTTCAGGAGGATAATCCACTAAAATTCTATTTTCGCGTCAGCCCCCTGCTCATCAAAGATGAAAACGAATGCCTGCTCGTAGAAAACGCCGCGCAGGAATATCTGGAGGATGGCTTCATCCGCATAGTTCCCGATAAAAACGAAATCAGCCATTTCAAAACGCGGATGCGCGCGCTGGGCCGCTACTGCCTGCTCGATCTGCGCCGCCATACCGGCGAAAACGATAAAATCCGCCCCAACAAAAACCATGTCGGCGAAAACGGCGACCGAAACGCCTTCATCGTGTATTCCGACGTCATCACGGCGCTGCCGCCGCTGTTTATGGCCGAGGCCGTCGAACCGGATCAGGACGGCCTGTTCCCCCGCCCTGGCACGCGGCTGGTGGCCGTCATGCAGGATGGCGCGGTGGTGGGCGTGTACGCCTGGCAGGAACGCGACGAGGCCGCCTGCGTCACGGGCTCCAATCTCGCCCGCGCCGATCTCGCGGACGCGGCGGGCAAGCTGCTCCCCTTCAACCTGGACGGCCAGCCCGTCCGCCTGCTGCTCGATCTGGCGGCCTGGCAGGTCGCCGCGCCGCAGGAGCCAGCGCCGCAGGAACCCGAGGCCGTCCGGCCCGCCGCGCCGATTCGCGCGGCCGCGCCCGTCCATCCCGCCGAGCCCGAACCGGAGCAGCCCGCGGAGGTCAGACCGGAGCCGCAGGAAAAGCCGCCGGAGAAAGAAACCGTTCCGGCGGAACCGAAAGAACAGCCCGCCGAAGCGCCGGACGACAAGCCCTGGCTGCAGCACACCACGTTCGTGTTCCCCCGCGCGGTGAGCGCGAAGCTTACGCCGCGCCGGCAGTCCATGATGATGCAGAGCGGCTTCAACCCCCGCCGCGGCGCCGGCATCAAGGATATCATCGACGACATGTGGCGCCAGTCCCGGCTGGATCAGCTGGGCCATCCGGTGCCGCCCAAAGCCTCGGGCACCCCGGTCGTCAGCCCCGTGGACAGCGCCCTGGAGGCCGTGCGGGAAGCGTGGAAGCTGCCCGAGGCCCGCGCGAGCCTGGTGTCCGGGCTGCTGAAGCTGGACGAGCTGGACGCCGCGCTCGGAGCAAACGGACAGCCGAACGCCGCGCGTACGCGCGAAGAGCGCGACCACGAACAGCAGCTCAGCCGCTTCGAGGTCGAGCGGCTCAGGCTGCTGTGCGAGATCGACGAGCTGAAGAAGATGCGCGCCGACAAGCGGACCGAGCTTATCGACGAGCTGAAACAGGCCCGCGCCGGCGAGATGGCGCAGATCGAAAAGAAAAACAAGGCGCTCGCCGAGGCGCAGCAAAAATACGCTGCCGAAGCTGAGAGCGCCCGCAACGCTGCCGAAGCCGCCTCGAAGGCCTTCGGCGAGGTCAGCAAATCGCTGGACGAACGCCTGGCGCAGCAGCTGGCCGACAGCCGCGCGCGCGACCTGATGATCGCCCTGGCGCGGTCGACCCGCCAGCCCAGGATCCTGCCGCAGACGGAGGAGTTCTCTGCTGGCGAGCTGATCGCCGCCATGCGCGTGCGATTCGGCGAAGCCGGCGTCGAGCTGAGCAACGACGAGGCCGTGAATCTGATGGCCTGCGTCGCGTTGGGCCGCGTGATCGTCGTTTCCGGCCCCACGGGCAGCGGCAAGAGCCATTATGTGCGCGCGCTCGCGGCCGCGCTGGGCGTCGCCGCGCCGGAATACGGCCGCTTTGCCGAGATGCAGCCGGACGAGACCTGGCGCTCGCTGGGCCGCGCCATCGAGGACATCTCCGGCAGCGGCGTACCGCTGGTGCGCATGCCCGCTGTCAGGCAGGTGCTGGAAACCGCCGACGACACGGCGCCGGCGCTGCTCATGCTGGACGACGCCAACCGCGTGCCCGTCGACCGCTATCTGGGCGAGCTGCTCTCGCAGCTGGATCCCGACGCGTCCGGCAGGCTGGCCACCGGCGCGGAGCCCATCGCGCTGGGCGGGGCGCTGCGCCTTATACTCACCGTACAGGACGCCGGCGGCGGCGCGCCCATCGGCCTGAAGCTGCTCGACCGCGCCTGGCTGATGCGCCTCTCTCCCGAAAAAGCCGACAGCGCCTGGCATCCCCGCGGCATGGCCATGCCCGCGCCCGAGCGCGCCGTCTCCATGCAGACGCTGAAAAAGGTGTTCGACACCGCGCGCGACGTGCCCGGCGAAATCACCGAGCGCATGAAGCAGCTGCGCGCCAAACTGGCTGAGGCGGGCGTGCTGATCTCCCGCCGCGCGCTGGACGACATGTACGGCTACTGCGCCGCCGTGTCGCCGCTGATGACCTGCTCCCCCGTCGAGGTGCTGGACTACGCCTTCGCGCAGCGCGCCATGCCGGCCATCCTGGCCGGCGCGAGCCTGGATGCGCTCCACGCGCTGCCCTCGCTGCTGCCCGATATGCCGCGATCGCTGAGCCTGCTGGTCGCGCCGCTGCCCCTGCCGCCCCTGTAACCTTTATCAAACGCGACGCGCCATGCCGCAAACCGGCATGGCGCGTTCTTTGATATTCATTTGAGCGTCATTTCTTCGAGAGGTATCTGTCGATGGCCTTCGCCGCGACTTTGCCCGCGCCCATGGCCGAGATGACAGTGGCCGCGCCGGTGACCGCGTCGCCGCCCGCGTAAACGCCCTCGCGGCTGGTGAGGCCGTCCTCGTTCACGATAATGCCGCCCTTGCGGTTCACCTCAAGGCCCTCCGTGGTGCTCTTGATGAGCGGGTTCGGGCTGGTGCCGATGGCCATGACCACCGCGTCCACGTCCAGCGTGAACTCGCTGCCCTCGACCGACACCGGGCGGCGGCGTCCGCTCGCGTCCGGCTCGCCCAGCTCCATGCGGATGCAGCGGATGGCGGTCACGAAGCCGTTCTTCGGGTCGCGCCTGTCGTCCGGGTTCTCATAGCCCACGATCTCCGTGGGATTGCACAGCAGCCGGAAGTCGATGCCTTCCTCCTGCGCGTGCTCGACTTCCTCGCGGCGGGCCGGCAGCTCGTCCATGGAACGGCGGTACACGATATACACGCGCTCGGCGCCCAGCCGCAGCGCGGTGCGCGCCGCGTCCATGGCCACGTTGCCGCCGCCTACGACAGCCACCCGGCCGCCCTTCATGATGGGCGTGCGGGGATCGTCCAGATACGCCTTCATCAGGTTCGAGCGGGTCAGGAACTCATTGGCTGAATACACGCCCTTGAGCGATTCGCCCGGAATGCCCATGAAGTTCGGCAGACCCGCGCCGGAGCCCACGAATACGGCCTCGAAGCCCATATCGAACAGCTCGTCGATGGTCAGCGTCTTGCCGATGACCACGTTCGGCTCCACGTCCACGCCCAGTGCCTTCAGCGTGTCCACTTCCTTCGCCACGATGCGCTTGGGCAGGCGGAATTCCGGAATGCCGTAAACCAGCACGCCGCCCGCCGTGTGCAGCGCCTCGTATACGGTGACCTTGTAGCCCTTCTTCGCCAGATCTCCCGCGCAGGTGAGGCCGGAGGGGCCGGAGCCGACGATGGCGACGCGGTGGCCGTTTTGCGGCGGCGGCGTCAGATCATCCTGCGCATGCTCGTTGTGCCAGTCCGCGACAAAGCGCTCGAGGCGGCCGATGCCGACGCTCTCGCCCTTGATGCCGCGCACGCATTTTGCCTCGCACTGGGTCTCCTGCGGGC
>JAFZRB010000344.1 GCA_017620115.1 Clostridia bacterium
AAAAACACTATGCCGAAGATTACTTTCATGGGCGCCGGTTCCACTGTATTCTCCAAGAACGTGCTGGGAGACTGCATGCTCTCCAAACCCCTCGAAGACAGCGTGATTTCCCTTTACGACATCGACGCAAAGCGGCTGGAGGAATCCCGCCACATGCTGACCGCCATCAACAACAACCTGGGCGGCAAGGCGAAAATCGAAGCCTATTGCGGCGTCGAGAACCGCAAGGAAGCGCTGAAAGGCGCGAACTACGTGGTCAACGCCATCCAGGTGGGCGGGTACGATCCCTGCACCATCACCGACTTCGAGGTTCCCAAGAAGTACGGCCTGCGCCAGACCATCGCGGATACGCTGGGCATCGGCGGCATCTTCCGCGCGCTGCGCACCATCCCGGTGATGCTGGACTTCGCGCGCGACATGGAAGAGGTTTGCCCCAACGCCTGGTTCCTCAACTACACCAACCCCATGGCCATGCTGACCGGCGCGATGCTGCGCATGACCAGCGTGAAGACCGTGGGCCTGTGCCACAGCGTGCAGGTGTGCGCCTCCACGCTCCTGAACGAGCTGAACATGGAGTACGACGACACCGTTCAGTGGAAGATCGCGGGCATCAACCATCAGGCGTGGCTGCTGGAGCTCACCAAAAACGGCGAGGATCTGTATCCCGAGGTGAAGCGCCGCGCGCTGCTCAAAAACGCGGGCAAGCTGCCTCAGCCCACCGTGGAGGAGACGCTGGAGAAGTTCAAGAAGCGCTTCGGCGACGAACCGATCCCGCCGGAGTTCGTCGCGCGCATCCAGAAGATGCACGACGACTACGAGCAGCGCGGCATCCACGGCGACATGGTGCGCCTTGAGCTCATGCGCCGCTTCGGCTATTACATCACCGAGTCCTCCGAGCACAACGCGGAGTATACGCCGTACTTCATCAAGAGCCAGTATCCCGAACTGATCGATCGGTTCAACGTGCCGCTGGACGAGTATCCGCGCCGCTGCATCCGCCAGATCAAGAACTGGGAAGAGCGGGAGGCCAAGGTGTTCGCCGATCCGCATCTCTCCCACACCCGCACGAAGGAATACGCCAGCTACATCATGGAGGCCATGGAGACCAACGTGCCTTACAAAATCGGCGGCAACGTGCTCAACAGCGGCCTCATCACCAACCTGCCGCGCAACGCCTGCGTCGAAGTGCCCTGCATGGTGGACGCCTCCGGCGTGACGCCCTGCTTTATCGGCGACCTGCCCGAGCAGTGCGCGGCGCTCAACCGCACCAACATCAACTGTCAGCTGCTTACGATCGAGGCGGCCCGTACCCTGAAAAAGGATTACATCTATCAGGCCGCCATGCTGGATCCGCATACCTCCAGCGAGCTGCCCATCGACAAGATCGTGGCGCTGTGCGACGACCTCATCGAGGCGCACGGCGATTGGCTGCCGCATTTTGAGTGACAGCTTCTCCAAAAACACCGGGCCGCCGGAGGCACATGCCTCCGGCGGCTTTCATCTGGTTCCGGTAAGTCATGAGAGTCGCTTCACCAGCTCGTCGTGAATGACGCGCCGCACATCCGGACTCCAGAAATTGCCCTCGTGTTCCGCGCCGTCCACATACCAGGCGGTCACATCGGCGCCGGCGTCGCGCAGGCAGGTATAAAGCTCCTCCATCTGCTCCACGGGCACAACCGGATCGCCCGTTCCGTGCAGCAGCAGGAACGGGGGATATTTTACGCCCTTCTTCACCAGCTTTACCGGGCTGTACGCCTCCATGACCGCGTTCCACTTCGCGGGATCCCCGCCGAAGTACGCCGTCATGGACGCCTCGTAATTGGGCCCGCCTTCAAAACGCCTGAACAGAGCCGGCAGATCGGTGGGCGCGAAACAGGCGGCCACGGCGCGCACGGCGTCGCTCTGATCCGCGTATTCCTCACTGCGCAGCTCAGGATCGTCGCCGGTCAGGCCCAGCATGCAGACCGTGTGGCCGCCCGAAGACGTGCCGAAGGCCGCCACGCGGGTCGGATCGATGGCGTATTCCGCGGCGTGGGCGCGCAGGAAGCGGATGGCGCATTTCACATCGATCAGGAAGGCCGGGAACGTGTAACCGTCCCGGGCGCTCCGGTGCGATACCGTGGCCACGGCAATGCCTTCCTCGGCGAAATGGGAAAGCATGGGAATCTCATAGCCCAGGTTGGGCGTCGTCCAGGCACTGCCCTGCACGAACACGATCAGCGGCGCGGGCTTCAATTCCTCGCGTTTGTCGCCGGGCGCCCACGGCAGGATCAGCGTCAGCGCCTGTCCGTTGGCCGAATAGACGATATCCTGCTTGATCTCTGCCTGGCCTGTCAGCGCGGGATTCATAGGCAAATGCCTGATTTCCGGAATCATGGATTTTTCCCTCCACTCGCTATGTCGTCATGAAACAATCTCCGATGTCAATGATACCCGCGAGAGGCGGCGTTGTCAAGGCCCATATTGACGCGGATGGCAGCCGGAAGGCGCTGAAAGTTTTTCGCGATAACCGCTCCCGCGGCATGGCTGAACGGCGGGTTATATGGTATAATGGGGAAAAGAAAGCTTTGTTTCATCGTCATACGCCTGTCGGAATACCGGGCGGGCAGAAGGAGCAATCGCCATGAAGTATCGAATGCTTGGAAAAACGGGGTTGATGGTCAGCGAAATCGGCTTTGGAGGAGAATGGCTTCAGCGGCATCCGGAGGAAGAATCAATCCAGCTGGTTCAGTACGCCCATACGCAGGGCATCAATATCATCGACTGCTGGATGCCGGATCCCAAGTCGCGCGACATCATCGGAAAGGGAATCGCCGGATGCCGCGATCAGTGGTTTGTTCAGGGGCACATCGGCTCCACCTGGCAGAACGGCCAGTATGTGCGCACGCGGGATATGCGTTTCGTCCGACCCGCCTTCGAGGATCTGCTGGCCCGCATCGGCGGCGGATACATCGACCTTGGCATGATCCACTACATCGACTCGCAGGACGATTGGGACGCGGCCATGGGAACAGACTATATCCGTTACGTGCATGAGCTGCGCGATAAGGGAATCATCCGCCACATCGGCATCAGCACGCACAATCCGCGCATCGCCCGGATGGCGGTGGAGACAGGCTTTATCGAAATGATCCTTTTCAGCGTCAATCCCGCTTTCGACACGAGGCCCGCCACGGAAGACATGGACAGCCTGTTTGCCGGCTGGGAAGGGAAACGGCCCGGCGGCGTCGATCCGGAGCGCGCGGCGTTGTACCGGCTATGCGAGGAAAAAGACGTTGGGATCACGGTCATGAAAGGTTTCTTTGGAGGCCGTCTGCTCGACGCGGAGACATCTCCCTTCGGCGTCGCTTTTACGCCGCCGCAGCTCATCCACTACAGCCTGACCCGCCCGGCGGTCGCGTCCGTGCTGTGCGGGTACGATACCATGGAGCAGTTGACTGCGGCGCTCGCCTATGAGACCGCTTCGGACGAAGAAAAGGACTTTGCTCCCCTGCTCGCTTCCACGTCTTTGCAGGCCCGCATCGGCCAATGCACCTATTGCGGCCATTGTCAGCCGTGCCCGATGAACATCGACATCGCCATGGTGAACAAATTCTATGACCTCGCGGCGCAGCAGGAGCATATCCCGGACAGCGTCCGCTCGCACTACGAAGCGCTCCGGCCGACGGCGTCCGCGTGCGTCGGCTGCCGGAGCTGCGAATCCCGCTGCCCCTTCGGTGTGGGTATTCACGAGCGGATGAAAAAGGCCGCCGCGCTCTTCGGCGTCTGAGCGTGCGCGGACAATCAGACTGACAGCGCATAAGGGGATTACTATCATGAAAAAGCCGCTTGCCGTCATGCCCGGAGAGAAGAAAAACGAGCGCCTCATGCTCATGGCGGTCTTCCTCTTCTGGTTCTCTGTATATACCTATCCCTCCTTTCTGACGACATACGCCGTGAACGGCCTGGGAGCCACCAAGGTCATGGCGGGCATGATCGTGGGCAGCTACGGCCTGACGCAGATGCTCCTGCGCATACCGCTGGGCATCCTCTCCGACGTTCTCAAAAAGCGCAAGCCGTTTGTCATGCTGGGATTCGGGCTGTCCATACTCGCTTCCGCCGGGCTTTCTGCTGTCGCGGTGGCAGCCGGTCTGGAGAACGTTCCCCAGGGGCTGGCCTTCGCCGCGCTGATCTTCCGGGGCATATCCGGCATGACGGCGGCCACATGGGTGAACTTTTCCGTGCTTTATTCCGCCAGCTGTCAGGGCGATCAGGTGGCGGCCGCCATGAGCCGCATCGTCGTGCCGCAGTGCGGCTCACAGATCGTCGCCATGCTGCTCGGCGCGCAGCTGGCCGGGCACCTCGGCGAGCTTTACGCCTTCCTGCTGGCCACGGCGGCGGGCATCGCCGGACTGATCGTGATGGCGGGCGTCCGGGAGCAGCCGCCGACGGGCGAACCCATGACCCTGCGCGGCTTCGCAGCCGTGGCGGGCAACCGGCAGCTCATCGCCGGAACAATCCTCGCAACCATATATCAGCTCGTGGTTTGGGCGACGGTGCAGGGGTTCGTTCAGAACTGGGCGCGCGATGTCATCGGCCTGACCACATCGCAGCTCGGCTATCTCTCCGTAGCGAATCTGCTGCCCAACACGGTGCTGTCCCGCTTCAGCGGCACGGTGTTTTCGCGCAGGTTCGGGCGGCGGGTCGTGCTGACTGCCGGGTTCGCGTTCCTGGCGCTGGCCTGCTGCCTCTACCCCGCCACGAATTCGCTCGGCTCGCTCCT